>JBDRSZ010000216.1:0-8638 GCA_043824415.1 bacterium
AAAATGCGCTGGCCTTTTTTACAACGCCGTCCGGTTTACGATGGGATGCCGCAATCAACAACGACAGCCAGGGAAACATCAACGTAGAAACGAGCTGGAACACGTTCTGGGATGTCGCGATTGCCCGGAATGATGAAGGCTGGTTCGCTGAGTTTCGAATTCCCTTTTCGAGTCTTCGGTTTCAGAATGATAATGGCAGAGTCGTGATGGGATTAATCAGCTGCAGGCTGATACCGCGCAGAGCCGAATGGGACATCTTTCCAGAAATTCCTCCAAACTGGGGAGGGCGAAGTTTTTATAAGATATCTGAAGCTCAGGCAATCGTGTTTGAGCAGCTCAAAAGTCATAACCCTGTCTACATATCACCTTATTTACTGAGCGGCATCGATCGATCCATCGAGCTTAACAAAGCAGGAGATACTTACGAGAGAAATACAAAGACTCAATTTGAAACCGGACTCGATCTGAAATACAGTATCACGAGTAATCTCACCCTGGATGTCACGCTCAACACCGATTTTGCTCAGGTGGAAGCGGATGATCAACAGATAAACCTGACTCGTTTCTCTTTGTTCTTCCCGGAGAAGAGACTGTTCTTTCAAGAGCGAGCGAGTATATTTGATTTCAACTTTGATACAAGCGAACCGAGCCAGCTTTTCTACAGCCGCCGCATTGGCATTCACGATGGAAAACCGGTAAGCATTTATGGTGGCGCCCGTGTGGTGGGCAGATTGGGTCCATGGGATTTAGGCTTTCTCAATATGCAAACCGCTCCCGTTGAAGATCTCTCTTCCGAGAATTTCGGCGTACTCAGATTACGCAGGCAGGTATTCAATCCATACTCATATGTAGGAGCAATTTCCACAACCCGAATCGGATCGAACGGCAAATACAACATCGCCTACGGACTCGATGGGATATTTCGCCTGTTCGGAAATGATTACCTGACTTTCAAGTGGGCTCAAACGTTTGAAGATGAAAAGAAAAATAAACTGCTGTCGTTCGATCCAGTCAGAGCAAGGATTCTCCTGCAACGGCGTAACAACAAAGGCTTTGGTTATGGGTTGGCCTACTCGTATGCAGGTCCACAGTATAATCCTGGAATCGGCTTTGAAACACGCAGCAATTTCTCCAGGTACAGCTTCGGTACATGGTACGGCTGGTTTCCCGATGAAAGCTCGTGGCTGTTTTGCCATCAGCCCCGGTTGAGCGGTATTTTATTTCTGCGCAATTCCGATAAAACAATCGAATCCTATCAGGTCGGACCTGCATGGCAGATCGAAACAAAGTCAGGATATAAATTCAGTTTCAAGCCCCAGTTCTTCTACGATAATGTCCCCGAAGCTTTTTCGATATCGGAAAAAGTGGAGATCCCGGCTGGAAATTATCATTATTCGAACATCACCACAGATATTTCAACACCGTTCGGCCAATGGGTGAGTACAGAGGCTTCCTTTTCTTTCGGATCCTATTACGGCGGAAACCAAACTTCGTTCGAATTTTCGCCCGTATGGAACGTATCATCCTCTCTTGAACTCACGGGTCAATATCAGCTCAATCTTCTCAAGTTTCCGAAAAGAAATCAGCAATTCACTTGTCACATTTGTAGATTAAAAGCTTTGCTTATGTTCAACATCAAGTTTTCAATCATGGCATTCATCCAGTACAACAGCGCCGGCGATGCGGTCACGACCAACATACGGCTTCGATACAATCCCCGGGAAGGCGTGGATTTCTACCTGGTGTACAACGAATCCCTGAATACGGACCGATACAGGGACATACCCATCCTGCCGCTGATGAACAACCGAACGATTCTGCTGAAATACACCCACACATTCATCCTTTAATTTGAATCCGTCCGATTCTTATAGATCTGGCCTCTGTGTTTCAAATCCTGGTTTCTATGATCGATCCTAATAACGGACGAAAAACGGGACAGATGGGACGTGGCCGAGATCGTCTCTCAGGTTCCCCAAGTCTTGGAAGTCCACGACATCGCCGGAGAGGACTGCTATCTCGTGAAGCTCCGTACGAATAATACCGAAGCGCTTTATACATTACCACAAAATCGCATCCTCCGATGGAATCGTCATCGTTCACTCCAACTGGCGGAGGCAGCTTCCAGCGGTCCTAAAAGGATGGGTGGATAGGATCTTGCGCCCGGGGATTGCATACGAATTCGAAGAAAGCGACTCGGGGGAAGATGTGCCCGCCGGTTTATTAAAAACCAGCATCAGACTGGTTTTCATCCTTCTCTCCCGACGGGAAATACTTCTCCTTCGCCAGCAATCGAAACAGAAGCTTCGATTACTACTGGGTTGATGCAAAAATCATCGAGGAATTGAAACCGAAATCTGTAGAATAGGGATGAAAGAATGAATACAGACTATTCGCTCTGTTCCAGTCTGTATTCTTTTAAATAGAGGAGCGATACTGCGAGTCCGATAAACACAGCCGACATCCCAAGAAGGATCAGAATCGAAGTAAAGGTAGAAATATTCTGGGTTGGTAAAACGATTTCAAACAACTTACTCTTAACGACATCACCCATACGGGTGGACCGGAGCGAAGGAAAGAGCACATGAAGATAGTGCACTACCGTCAGAAGCTTCACATTCCCAGGGAACATGCCCACCGTGTTCTCCCACCCGAATGAAAATAAAAGTCCGGCAAGAACGGGCCGTTTGATCGTTCCTCCTAACAGGCCGAAAAAGGGGATATAAACCAACAAGCCCAAATACAAAACACCAAGGCTTTGAAGGAGAGTCGGAACATCCGCGATCCATGCCTTGAAGCCGCCGCTTATAACCATGATGGAGTATGTCAAAACCATGGAGATAAAAATGATCGATCCGACTGTGATGCATCCGGCCAGCGTCTTCGAGACGACGATCGTCCACCTGGGAAAAGGACGGACAAGAAGATAAGGCAGCGTTCTCTCCTCGACCTCATCGCCGATGACAGCCGTCCCGATAAACACGGACATCAACGGCATCAAAAAATGGAGGAAGAGGAAAAAGCTCATTTGGGGATAAAGGGCGGAGAGCAACACGCCCTCTCTTTCCAAAAGCGGCTTGACGAGCAAAAGAATCAACGCGCACCCAACGGGCACGAGCGACAGGACGGTCATCCAGACCGTCCTCCGGCTGTGAATACCGTCCCGCAAGAAAAAACCCAAAAGGAATCCCACGCGTTCACCTCACCAAATAATCAAACACAGCTTCTAAATTCTCGTCGGGAGACCAGAGAGAGTGGATCTTCACGCCGTTCTTTAAGGCTATGTCCGGAAGACGCAGGTGAAAATCGTCCGGACGATTCGTCTCCACCGTCAGTTGGCTTCTCTCCCTGTCGAACTGGACGCTCTTCACGTCGTCGAACGCCAAAAGCTTTGCCGTCAGCACGTTCACGTTGTCGCACCGAATCGTCACCTGAAGAGGATGCGTATCGATGAGTCGCCGGATCTCGTAGATATTCCCCTCGGCCAGCAGCCTGCCGTGATTAATGAGAAGAATCGTGTCCGTCATCTCCTCGACCTCGTGGAGGACATGACTCGACACGACAACCGTCTTGCCATCCTTCCCCATCTTTTGAATGAGATCGATCATGGCGCGTCTTCCCAAAGGATCCATGCCGTTGAGCGGTTCGTCTAAGAACAGCACTTGTGGATCGTGGGCGATCGCCTGAGCCATCTTGATGCGCTGCCGCATTCCCTTGCTGTACCCTCCGATCCGTTTGTGTCGCGCCTCCTCCATATCCATCTTATGAATCGTCTTCTGTGTTCTCTCTCGGGCCTCTTCCTTCGAGAATCCGTGCATGCGCATCGCAGAGAAAACAAAATCCCAGCCCGACAAATAGTTCCAAAAAGCATCCGCCTCGGGGCAATATCCAACAAAACTCAGCACGGAGTGATTGTTCCAGACAGGTTCGCCGTTTATCGATAGAGATCCTTTGCTCGGCTTTAGCTGACCCGTCAAAAGTCTGAGAAGCGTCGTCTTCCCCGCGCCATTGGGACCCAGGAAACCCGTCACGCCGGGCTTCAGCGTGAACTCCAAGTTGTTCACACCGATGACCTGGCCGTACCATTTGGATAGATTCTGTACTTCGATATTCACTTGACAATCTCCGTGGGTTTCACCTTTTCTCGCAACACCCACAGGCACAGGAACCATACGACACCAACGACGACGAATGCCAGCCACAGCGAGAATTGAAACGGTCTCTCTACTCCAAAAAGGAGGGAACCCGTCTGTCTTAGGACAGCACTCAACGACATCAACCCCACCTCTGGGACTCTGGACAGGATCTCCCGAAAAAGATCGGGGAATGCGATCAACGCAAAGAAAAGAATGGCCGCAGAACGCGTCCCGCGTGCTGACGCCGAAAGAGCCAGAACAAGCCCGCCGAACGTCACCAGCGAGAGAAAGACGTGGCCTGTCAATGAAAACGGAATCCAATAGTATTCCTGGAAGAAGCTCGCGTCCTTAGACAACAGAACCCGAATGAGGAAAAGTAAAAGCCCTGGTACCAGCGTGACGAGGTTCCCGTAAAAGCCGATGACCAAAAACTTGCCTAGAATATAATCCCAGAAGCTGACCGGCTTTGAGAAGTAGATGGAGAGAGCCTTGAACTTCCGGTCGTTCGCAATCAAACCGGCACCGGCCAAAATCAGAATGAGGATGAGAAAAAAATTCTGGCCTTGGAGGAATCCGAAGAAAAATCCTGGATTGATCTTAAAGCCTTCGACAGCTTGTGCGATCTGAACGTTGTCACCAAACCGCGTCATCAAATAGATCTGCACCGCCCGTACGAAAAAGGGGATAGATGCCAGCAGGAGGAGCAGAATCATGGCTTTCTTCCACAGAAGCTGGATCCCCGTTTTAGCGATGACCCACCACGTTCGCGGTCGGGATTCCAACTGTCCGTGCCAGGGGCGGTACGACTCTTCATAGATCGGCATCGCGATCCTCCCCGATCAGTTTCACGAACACATCCTCCAACGTCTGAACGCTAGTTACCAGTTTCCGGAGCTGCACACTCGATTCCTCGGCGGCCTGAAGAATCAACTCGGTCTCCCTGCCCTTGGGCAGAGTCACGTCCAAAAACTGTTTTTCATCCGCTAAAACTTTGCATCCTTTTTTTTCCAAAGCCTTAGTGAACCGTTCCTTGTCTCCTTCTATTCTCACCGTGTATGTGCCGGAATAACTCCCCCGGAGATCTTCAACGCTTCCTTCTTTGAGCATCTTCCCACGGTGCATGATCACGACACGCTCGCACGTCCGCTCCACATCCACCAAGATGTGAGAGGCCAAGATGATGCTCATCGCACCACGCTTTGAGATATTCTCGATGAGGTCCAGCATCTCCTGCCTGCCCTTCGGATCCATGCCGCTCGTCGGTTCGTCCAGGAACAGAAATTTTGGATCGTGAACGAGAGCTTGGGCTAACTTGATCCGCTGCTTCATTCCCGACGAGTACGTCTCCACTTTCCGGTACCGCGCTTCCTCCAATCCGACCAAGAAGAGAACCTCGTGCCCTCTCTGCATCGCGTCCACGCGGCTCATGCCGCAAAGCTCGCCCGCATACTGAACCATCCCGATACCCGTGAGTCCGGGAATCAGGCAATCGTCCTCCGGCATGTATCCGATGATCTGCCGGATGGCCTTCTTCTCCTGTGCGACGTCCTTCCCTAAAATCGTTGCCGACCCCGAATGAATATTCACCAGCCCAAGCAATCCCTTGATCAGGCTCGATTTTCCTGCACCATTCGCACCGAGCAAACCCGTTGAACCGGTCTGGAATTCAGCTGTGAACCCATCCACAGCTGTTAAGTCACCGTATTGAATCGTGAAATCTTGTAGGGTAACAGACAAGGATATCTCCAAAAACTGAAGTGAAAAATGCGTTCATCCTTTCTACGGGACAGAACATCGTTTGTTTCTTAAAAATCGATACCTTGTAAGGCCATCAAATCTAAAAAAATTCAACACAAATTGCGGCCTTATTTTGACGAATATAAAAAATCGTAACACAGCATCTTCCCCCTTGAATTCCAAGAAAAGATTTCCTATTTTATTCCTATCCAAGAAAAGTGCTTGACTGCCCATGAACAAAGAACCTTTAGAATCCGTCCGCCTCGACCGATGGCTCTCAGCAGCCCGGTTCTATAAAACCCGAACCCAGGCTGCCAAAGCGTGCGAGGGTCGAAAAGTAAAAGTAAACGGAATCGCCGCCAGGCCCCATAAATTCCTTCACATCGGCGATCAGATCACCATACATCATCGGGGGCATTACCGGAACATGGAAGTTCTTGGTCTAGCCCAAAGAGGGCTTCCTCCCAAAGAAGCCCGCGAGCTCTATCACGAGGAAGTGAGCCAGCCTCTATCCGAAGAAGCCGAAGAATTAATGGAGATCTTCAAGCATGTCGAAAAGAAGGTCAAACCCAAATTCAAGGGTAGGCCGACAAAAAAAGAAAGGAGAGAACTCGATAAACTCAGGTGAACCCTTTGAAATCTAACCCGCCGGAGAATCCAATGAACTCGAACGTTCTCGTGACCCGTCTCATCCCTCAGCCGGGTCTTGATATTCTCAAAAAACACTGTAGGACGGTCGATGTCAACCCGCACGACCGTCCGCTGACGAGAGAAGAATTATTGCACCAAGTCCGAGGGCGAGACGGAATCCTCTGTCTCCTGACCGACACCATTGATGACGACATCTTCAGAGCTGCGGATGGGGCCAAGATTTTCGCCAACTGCGCCGTCGGATACAACAACATCGACGTTGAATCGGCCACGCGGCGCAGCATCATGGTGACGAACACGCCGGGCGTCCTGACCGAGACGACAGCCGACCTCACCTGGGCGCTTATTTTCGCGGCAGCGCGCCGAATCGCAGAATGCGACCGATTCACGCGCGCGGGCAAATTCAAGGGATGGGGTCCGTTGCTCATGCTGGGAACCGAAGTGACCGGAAAGATACTCGGTATTGTCGGCGCGGGAAGAATCGGCACCGCCGTGTCCAAGCGGTCCGTAGGCTTTGACATGCGGATTCTTTACACGGATACCGTCCGAAATGATGAATTGGAGAAAGCTGTCAGGGCTGAGCTAACCGGCCTCGACGACTTATTGCAGCAGTCTGATTTCGTTTCCCTCCACGTTCCTCTGCTTCCCGAGACCACCCATCTCATTGGACACAGAGAATTCCGGTTGATGAAAAAAAGCGCGTTTCTCATCAACACCTGCCGCGGACCCGTCGTCCATGAAAAAGCCCTTGTCGAAGCGCTTCGAACACAGGAAATCGCCGGAGCCGCCCTCGACGTCTACGAGAATGAACCCCGACTCGAACCCGGTCTTGCCGAAATGGAAAACGTCATTCTCGCGCCCCACATCGGAAGCGCCACCGTTGAAACCCGCACAAAGATGGCGACCATGGCTGCGGAGAATCTGATAGCCGGATTGAAAGGAGAAAGACCGCCCAATTTAATCAATTCCGAAGTCATCGAATGAAACGATCTCACGATAAATCCGAATATCGCCTACCCATCGCAAGCAGGCAAAAAGGCGATTTCTTTGATCTTCAACCAGTAAATCCATAATAGCTTGATCCGCCGCAGGCGGGCCCTACCTTTCTTTCTAAAAAAAAGTAGCATTGTAAACCGAAAACGTACAATGAACAGAAAAAAAACCACACAGGATTCTTCGATCTCCTGCTAAAGCAGAAGTCCTCAGAATGACAAAAGGGAAACAGGAAATGGATACTCAGACCCTCAATAAAGTCCTCACCCTCCTCCAAAAAGAAGTCATCAATTGGAACGTCCCCATCGTCACCCAAATATCCCAGAGGACGAGAGATCCCTTCCGCGTCCTCATCTCCACGATGCTCAGCCTGCGCACGAAAGACGAAGTGACGACCGTATCCTCCCGTCGGCTGTTCGATAAAGCCAAGACTCCCCAAACCATGCTAAAACTGACATCCAGACAAATTCAAAAACTGATCTATCCCGTCGGGTTTTATAAGACAAAATCCGAAAACATACGGCGCGTCTGCCGCATCCTCATAGAACAATACGGCGGCCGAGTACCCGACGACTTAGACGAACTCCTTAAGTTTCCCGGCGTCGGCCGCAAGACGGCGAACCTCGTCCTCACTTTAGGATTCGGTATACCAGGCGTCTGTGTCGATACCCACGTCCACCGGATCTCCAACAGACTCGGATACGTCCAGACAAAAACGCCCGAACAGACTGAGATGGCGCTCCGTGAAAAACTCCCAAAAAAATGGTGGATTCCCGTCAACGATATCTTCGTCGCATTCGGCCAGTCGCTCTGCAAACCCATCAGTCCCTGGTGCAGCCGATGCTCAGTTGAACAGCTGTGTGAAAAAAATAATGTGGGCAGACATCGATAATGATAAATAGAACACGGAATCGCACGGATGAAACGGATTGTCACAGATGAACAATTAGAATTTTTTTAAATCGGTGATTATCCATCCCAATCTGTGTTCATCCGCGTTCCATTGGGTATGGGGCAAATAGAAAGCAATCATCTCATCTTAACCATCCGTTTTGTCTCAACAGTCCGGCCTCCAATCAACAGCCGGCAGAAATAGATGCCACTCGATACTTCGATTCCAT
>JBDRSZ010000217.1:0-7688 GCA_043824415.1 bacterium
ATATCCATGATTGTCTGAACAGCGTGAAATGGGCTGATGAGATTGTGGTGGTGGACGCGCTGAGCGAAGACAGGACTGTGGGCCTCTGCTGTGAATATACAGATAAGATTTTTTCGAATCCCTGGCCAGGCTATGCGGCGCAAAAACAATTTGCGTTGGATCATGCTGTTCATCCTTGGGTGTTGAGCATCGATGCCGATGAACGTGTATCGCCCGCTTTACAACAGGAAATTGTTCACTTGATGAGTGGTGAATCGGTTCCGTTTCATGGATATAAAATACCTCGATTGAGCTATTTTTTAGGCAAGGCGATGCGGTTTGGCGGGTGGTATCCCGGTTATCAGCTGCGTCTGTTCAGAAAGGACAAAACAAGGGTGAATCACGTACGTGTGCATGAGGGCTTTCTGGTCGAGGGTGCATGCGGTTATTTAAAGTCTGATTTCATCCATTTGACACACAGGACGGTGGAAGAAAGTCTGGAGCGAATGAACCGCTATTCTTCGTTGGAGGCGTTGGATCGATTTGAACAGCATCGTCGCGGACGAATTCGATGGATTCATTTTTTTCTCCATCCGCTCGCGGCTTTTGGCCGGCAGTACATCGTCAAGCAAGGATTCAGGGATGGCGTTCGCGGATTGATTTTAGCGATGATCACCGCCGTCGTTAATTTTGCGCTCTATTTAAAATTATGGGAATTACAGCAAGCATCGTGCGACTGACACTATGAAATTATATCTCAGGCTGTTAAAATATGTCCGGCGATACTGGGGGTGGCTGTTGACGTCTATTTTCTGCATGGTCATCTTTGCCGTGTTCAGCTCTTTTTCAGTCTGGATGATTGCTCCCTTCTTAGGCACGATATTTTCGGCGGAGGAGCAGAATTCCGATAGTCTTACGCTCGATTCATTTGAGCAAATTGATGATGTGACTGTTGTCGATTCAGTGCCCAAGAAGGTCGATTTGTTGATGAAATTGAAACATCTTCTTAAGACAAAGATGGATCACTATCTGCTGGCAGGCAGCAAGACGGATTCTTTGAAACGGATCTGTATTGTGTTCTTTATCATATTTTTTATCAGGAACATCTTCCAGTATGCTCAACTGTATACGATTGCGGCTGTGGAACACGGTGTGATGAAAGATATTCGCGATGATCTGTTTTCTCACTTCAGTCATTTGCCGCTCAGTTATTTCCATAAACGGCGCGCCGGACAGATCATTTCACGCGTGACCAACGATGTTGAAGTGGTGAACAAAGGAATCAATGTCAGTTTTACGAATCTCACAAGGGATCCGATTCTGATCTTCATGTATCTTGGAATGGCGATTATTATCAGCTGGGAATTGACAATCATCGCTTTTATTGTATTGCCGGTAAGTATGATTGTCATCATTCATATCGGGAAGCAGCTTCGCACGTTCAGCGCACGACGGCAGGAGAAAATGGCGGTACTGACGTCGCTTCTTCAGGAGATGGTGACCGGCATTCGTGTCGTGAAGGCGTTTGCGATGGAACGCTTCGAAATCGCCAGATTCAAGCTCGAATCCGAGCGCTGGTTTAAAGATGTGATTCATATCGTCCGCGTCCAAAAATTATCCTCGCCCTTGACAGAACAATTATCCATTTTTGTCGGAATGTTTATTCTATGGTACGGCGGATCGCAAGTGCTGAGCGGAGAAATCGTTTCCGCGGAGATGTTTATTATTTTTCTTGGCTGTATTTTTTCAATGATACACCCGCTTAAAGAGCTGAGCAATGTGAACAACAGCATTCAAGAAGGACTGGCAGCTGCGGATCGTATTTTCCGAGTATTAGATACACCTGCGGAAATCGTTGAAGAAAAAAGTGCTGTAGAATTGACAGAGATTCGAGGAAGCATAGAATTTAACGATATCGCGTTTGCATACGAGAATGAGAATTGGGTCCTCAGGGATATCAGTTTTGCGATAGAGCCCGGAGAAGTCGTCGCATTGGTTGGTCCGAGCGGCGCGGGGAAATCGACACTGGCCGATTTACTCCCCCGTTTTTATGAACCGTTGAGGGGATCCATCACTGTGGATGGAATCGACATCCGGTCGATCAAGCTCCAGTCGCTGCGTAGTTTGATGGGCATCGTCACACAGGAAATCATTCTGTTTAACGACACCGTACGAAACAATATCGCCTATGGATTGAAGGATATCCCGGATGAACAAATCGTCGCTGCCGCGCAGGCCGCCAATGCTCATGAATTTATTATGCGGATGCCCGATCGGTACGACACCTTCATCGGCGACAGGGGCGTGAAACTATCGGGCGGTCAGCGTCAACGGATTTCCATCGCGCGGGCGATTCTGAAGAACCCGCCCATTCTGATTTTTGACGAAGCCACCTCATCGCTGGATACGGAATCGGAGTTGCAGGTACAGGCTGCGATTGACAATTTGATGCGAAACCGAACAACGCTGGTGATTGCGCATCGATTGTCAACGGTTCAAAATGCCGATCGAATCGTCGTGATGAAAGACGGCCGAATCGTACAAATGGGCACGCATCGGGAATTGATCGAACAGGACGGCGTTTACAGGACGTTGTATCAACTTCAATTTAGAGAGTCATGGGACTGAATCTTTTATTCATTAATTCCATCACGATGTACGGGGGCGGTGAAGTGTGGATGGTGAATACGATGGCGGCGCTGCGCCGTCGGGGTCATCGCGTGTTTCTCATGTGTCGGCACGGGGCGGACATCCTTTCTCATGTTAAGGGAACGGACGTCGATGCGATCCCTTTACGGATTCGCGGAGACTTCGACCCGATCACTATTGTCCGGGTAGCTCGATTTATCAAACAAAATCGGATTCATGTGATCCTGACGAACATGGATAAGGAGCTTCGATTTGCCGGAATGGCCGCTAAACTCACGGGCGTGAAGTTGGTGATTTCCCTGAAGGGGGTCGATCGCCCCCTCAAAAATAGATTACACTATCGATTTACCTATAAAAGTTTGGCTACGACGATTGTAGTCAATTCGGAGGCCACGAAGCGGACGCTGCTCCGAAGCGCTTCCTGGCTGAGCCCCGACCGCGTTCGTGTCCTCTATCACGGCATTGATCCCGTGCTGTTCAGCGATGAGCGAACGACGGATCTGCGCGCTGAGTTACGGATTCCACCCCGTGTCCCATTGATGGGTTTTGTGGGGCGATTCAATGTTCAGAAGGGGATTATCTATTTGCTGCACGCTTTTAAAATGGTGCTGGACGAAATACCGAATGCCCATCTGCTCATGGCGGGCGAGGGTGATTTAAAGGACACGATCATCGCATTTGCCGCAGCCAATGGGTGCTCGGATCGTTTGCATTTGACGGGTTTTCGGAGGGATATTGCCAATGTGATGCGCACGATGGATATGTTGGTGCTCCCGTCGCTGTGGGAAGGATTTGGCATTGTGCTGATCGAAGCGATGGCAGCGAAAAAACCGTGCGTTGCCGCCCGCACGAGCAGCATACCGGAAATCGTCGTCCACAACGATACTGGGATTATCGTGCCTCCGAAAGATGCACCTTCGCTGGCGCGTGCGATGATTGCGTTGATCAAAGACAAAGCATTGGCCGCAAGCATGGGATTGAAAGGGTGGAAAGTCGTTCAAGAAAAATTCAGACTGGACCGAATGATCGATGATTACGAAGCGCTTTTCTATACATACCCGTGAAAATGTGATTTATCCAATTGGAACGGACTAACGTGTTTTCGGAGTCCGACGCAAAAGGAACCGCACTTGTCACGGGGGGTGCGAGGCGTATCGGCAGGGCGATTGCGCTTTCCCTTGCAGATAAGGGTTACAGCATCGCCCTGCATTATCATACCTCGAAAGCCGAGGCTGAGGATTTGGCAAGCGAGATCATCGGGAAGGGCGTTGAATGCCGTCTCTTCCGATGCGACTTCAACGATCCAGCGGATGTGGGCTCGCTGATTCCGAGTGTGTTTGAGCATTTCCCTGACTGTAGTCTTTTGATCAACAATGCGTCCGTGTTCGAACGGGTTCGTTTGCTGGATACCGACACCGATCATTTCGACCGCCAGTTCAATGTCAATTTTCGGACGCCTTTTTTCCTTTCCCGCGATTTTGCAAAGCACTGCACCGAGGGTCAAATCATCAACATCCTGGATACAAAGATCATGAAAATGCAGATCGCATATTTTGCTTATACGCTGAGTAAAAAGGCGCTGTCCGAGTTTACGCTGATGGCTGCGAAGGAGCTGGGCCCGCGGATCCGCGTGAATGGAATTTCGCCGGGATTGATTTTGCCCTCTTCCGAAATGAGTACGGAGGATTTTACACGTATGGGTTTGCGGATCCCGCTCGGCAAAACGGGAAATCCGGCCAATGTTGTTTCTGCCGTGCATTTTCTGTTAGAGAATCCATTCATCACAGGAGAAATCATTCTTGTGGATGGCGGAGAGCATCTTGTATAAAGGAATATTTTCAATGCATATCCGTATAAAAAATCTGCGTCTGAGGACGATGATCGGTACAAACGATTGGGAGAGAAGCACGCTTCAGAACGTCATAATCAATGTCGAAGTTGAATTCGACGGCAGCCGCGTTGCAGAGACCGACAACATCGCTGATACGGTGGATTATAAAGCACTGACGAAAAGGATCATCGATGAGGTGGAAAGATCCCGTTTTTATCTTTTGGATGCGCTGGCCAGCCATGTCTTGGGCGTGGTCATGGAGGAAAAACGAGTGATGAGAGCGACCGTTGAGGTGGATAAACCTCATGCATTGCGGTTTGCTGATTCGGTATCCGTGGTATGTTCGGCGGAGAGGAAACAGGATAAATACCACAGAATGTCACAGAGTAACACAGAAAAAAACAAAAAACAACACAGAAAGAAAGCATAACCTGTATTAAGAGATGAACGTATGTTGAATCGTGCTGTCATTTCTGTGGGATCCAATATCGATCCGGAAAAAAATATTCGAAGAGCGAAACAGAGGATAACGAATTGATTGACTATCGTTGCGGAATCGATATTCATCGAGACGAAACCTGTCGGGAGTAAGGCACAGCCCGATTTCTTAAATGGGGCCGTCCTGATAGAGACGGAGATGGAAGAGGATGAACTCAGAGGTTGGCTTCACAAGATAGAAAACGAACTGGGGAGGATTCGCGGTCACGATAAATTCGGTCCGCGCTCCATCGATTTGGATATCGTTGTTTGGAACGAAACGGTTGTTGATCAGGATATCTATGAGCGACAGTTTTTATACGATAGCGTCGTAGAAGTATGGCCGGACTTTAGAGGCAGATTGGAGGCTTCTGAGATTTGATATCATGTCGCCTGTGACGGAGATTGAGTCGGCTGAGTGGCAGTGCAATTGGTGAGGGAGTGTATCCCTCTCTTACAAATAGTGTGCCACTTTTCTTTTTAGGCTTGACAATGTCTGGTCGAAAACGTATATTTGTCAGACTGTTCAAAGCTATAAGAGAGGCGTAGAATCAGTGATCGAATGAAAATCATCGCTGTCATTCCGGCTCGCTTTAAATCCTCCAGGCTGCCCGGAAAATCCCTCGCGGATATTGGGGGAAAACCGATGATTCAATGGGTCGCTGAAGCAGCCGAGCGCGCTTCACTTGTTTCGAAGGTTTTTATTGCGACGGATGATGAACGCATCTTTTCGTGTGTGAGAGGATTTCGAGGTGAAGCCGTGATGACTCCGAAGGAGCTATCGAGCGGTACGGAGCGGGCGGCTTACGTGGCTCGGGATCTGGATGCGGACATCGTCGTGAATATCCAGGGGGACGAACCTTTTGTTCGACCCAAAGAAATCGACGATGTCGCCCGGCTTTTGATGGATGACGAAGAAGCAGTGATGGGAACGATTGTGAAAAAAATCATCGATTCGGAAGCGTTGAAGAATCCGAATACGGTGAAAGTGGTCGTCGATCGGTTTGGATATGCCATCTATTTTTCGAGAAGTCCGATTCCTTTTTCTCATGATAAAGAGAGGTTGGAGGAGTGGATCGAGAATTTCAACTACTATAGACATATCGGCATCTACAGCTATCGGAAAGATTTTTTACTTCAGGTTGCTGAATGGACACCCACACCTCTTGAGAGGGCTGAGAAATTGGAGCAGCTCCGAGTTTTAGAACATGGCTACAGGATCAAGGTGGTTGAGACGGATTTTGAGTCGATGGACGTCAACACACTGGACGATTTAGCCAGAGCCCGTCAAAAGGCTGAGGAAGAGAAGTATCGATAATCCAAGCGGAGGTAATGTTGCCTAAAAAACAGGTCAAGTACGTATTCATCACAGGAGGCGTGGTATCTTCCCTGGGAAAGGGCATCGCATCGGCATCGCTGGGCTTTCTTCTTAAAATGCGCGGCTTGAACATCACGATGCTTAAGATCGATCCGTATCTGAACGTAGATCCGGGGACACTCAGTCCGTATCAGCACGGCGAAGTATTCGTTACGGATGACGGCGCGGAGACCGACCTGGATTTGGGACATTACGAACGGTTTTTAGATGTGAATCTGAACCGGAACAACAACACGACGACGGGTCAGGTTTACGGCACTGTCATCGAGAAGGAGAGGCAGGGAGAATACTTAGGGAATACAGTCCAGGTCATTCCGCATATCACGGATGAGATCAAAAGAAGGATTCGTCTTGTCTCTCAGGACAGGAAGGATGTCGATGTGGTTATCGTCGAAGTGGGCGGAACGGTGGGTGATATTGAGGGCCTTCCTTTCCTGGAAGCCATTCGACAGCTTAAATTGGAAGAGGGAATGGGGAATACCATCGACATTCACCTGACACTTGTTCCGTATATCCGTGCGAGCGGCGAGACGAAGACGAAGCCAACGCAGCACAGCGTCCAGAAACTCCGAGAAATCGGTATTCAGCCCGACGTCCTTCTCTGCAGGACGGAAGGTACGTTGTTGAAAGAGACGAGGAGTAAAATCGCACTGTTCGGTAATGTTCCCCTAGAGGCGGTTGTAGAAGCGAGGGACGTGGAATCGATCTATCAGGTTCCCCTCCATTTGGAGCGGGAGGGGTTGACGGACCATGTCGTGAAACTTTTAGGGCTAAAGGCACGCCCGGTTCGGCTCGACGAATGGCGTCATCTCGTCGAAAAGATACAGTATCCGAAGAGGGCCGTGAGGATTGCGATGGCGGGAAAGTACGTTGAGCTTCACGACGCGTACAAGAGCATCATGGAGTCGTTCGCTCATGCGGGTGTGGAGAATGACGCAAGGATAGAACTCGTCTGGGTGGGCTCTGAGGACGTCGAACGGGAGGGTGCGGAAGCCTACTTGAAACAGGTTTCCGGTCTTCTGATTCCGGGCGGCTTCGGAGACAGGGGGATAGAGGGCAAAATATTGGCCGTGAAGTATGCCCGGGAGAACGATCTTCCTTTCTTTGGGATCTGTTTGGGCCTGCAGTGCGCGGTTGTTGAATTCGCACGCTCTGTCTGCGGATTGACGTCGGCCAACAGCAGTGAATTCTTGCCGGACGGAGAACAGTCCGTGATCGATTATATGCCGGACCAGGCGTATATTGCGAGGATGGTCGGAACAATGCGGCTGGGAGCATACCCCTGCGTTTTGAAGAAAGATTCGCTCGCTTTCAAGTCATACGGACAGAAGCGGATCAGTGAGCGTCACAGGCACCGGCTTGAAGTCAACAATG
>JBDRSZ010000218.1:0-11387 GCA_043824415.1 bacterium
AAATCCTCACACCTGTCCGCCTCAGGCGGGTAACCTCTCCTTTGGAAAAGGAGAGGGATCGATTGTTCATTTTTTGAAAATCACTCTTTTGATTGGATAGTCATATCAAAATGATCAGAATTGCCAAAGTCGAGTTATTAAATGGACAATAGGCCCTTCTCCCTTTCGAGGCTGCCGAAAAACTTAAAAAAAGACTCTTCATGCTGAGCGGAGTCCCTGGCGGAAATCTATGGGTGGGGAATCCCCATTTGATCGTCCCTGCCTTTTGGTCAGCGCAAATATATTAAACAGCTTCTTGATATTCGTTTACTTCTCTATTGATTTTATCAGAATACTGGTCCTCAGCGATATCTAAATCATAGTCCATTTGAAGACCGAGCCAAAACTGTGGTGACATGTGAAAATATTTTGCCAATCTTAATGCGGTATCGGGTGTGACTCTTCTTTTACCCAAAATGATTTCGTTTATTCTGCGGGGAGGCACACGGATATCCATTGCAATTTTATTTTGGCTGATCCCCATCGGCTTAAGAAATTCTTCCATTAGAATTTCACCGGGGTGGATGGGAGGAATTTTATTATCACTCATACTAAGATCTCCTTAATGATAATCAACGATTTCAACATCAAAGGCATCTTGATCACCCCATTTAAAACATATTCGCCATTGCTCATTTATTCTTATGCTATATTGTCCTTCACGATCACCATGAAGTAGTTCTAGTCGATTCCCAGGTGGAACTTTCAAATCATTTAAAATATTTGCTCTATTCAACATTCGTAATTTTCTGAAAGCAATTTTTTGAATATCAGTCGGTAGTTTTTTTGAGAAATTACGATGAAAAATTTTATTCGTTTCTTTACATTTAAAAGATTTTATCATAGGGTAAATATATAACGCCTTGCGTTAAATGTCAAGCGTTATGTTCCTCTTTTTACAGGTTCTGTGGCATTCCTTTAAGAAAATTTATCTATGATGCGAGGGAGTGAAGAACACCCCTGCGAGCAGATATCTTACTCTCTCCCTTGAGGGAGAGACAAAGAGAGGGTGTTTTAAACAACAAATAGGCATAGTTAAAGTATTGAATCAGCACAACAGTGAAAAATTTTTGAAACATTAGATCGAGAAATTCGTTCATATGTATGATCGACATAATCGATGTTATACAAGAGGTGTTATCATGCGTGTATTAACGTTAAAAGAAGAACTCATTTTAAGTGCTTTGGTCATGCAGGGCGGCAGTTCGCGCGGCGCTCCAATTAGAAAGACAGTTATCGAATTCACGCGGAAGGAAATCGTGTACTGCAGCCTGTACAATTTAATGGAATACCTGATCCGCTAAGGGTATGTGACTTCTCAGAAGGGAGACCCGACGCCCGTACAGGGAGGAAGAAGCAAGACGATTTATTCGATTACAAAAGAAGGGGATGCAGCCCTTCGAGAGACGATGGCCATGCATGAAAGCATCAAAAAACGCTTGCCCGGTATGGAATTCGGGACGTAGGAGTGAACTTTGTTAAATTTAAGAATTTTAACGATCACTATCCAATCGAGAAAGCGATTTTCAAAAAATGAACAATCGATTCCTCTCCCTTTTCAAGGGAGAGGTTACCCGCCTGAGGCGGACAGGTGTGAGGATTTATAGGATTTGCAGAAATCATGTCTTATTGATGGATTAAAAACACCCTCTCTTTATCTCTCCCTCAAGGGAGAGATAACGATTGAAACATGATTTCTGTAAATCCTTGATAAAAAAAACATTTTTTAAAAATCGCTCTGTTGATCTATTCATATTTGGAATTTGCTAAAGTTGAGTATAGAACATGGTTCATCAGAATCCCCACAAGGTACCCGCGATTCCAAAGCGGCTGTTGAGATGGATGTCCCTTTATAATGAAAGGCATTCGATACTGGATGATTTTGAAGAAACCTTCCGCGAGATCGAGCAATCCAAGGGCATTCTAAAAGCCAAGACTTGGTATTGGATGAGTGTAATCAGATCATTGTCGGGATATCTCAGGTTGATTCTGTTTTGGAGGTGTATCATGCTGAAAAATTATTTCAAGATTGCATACAGGAATTTTGTCAGATACAAATTGTTTTCTTTCATCAATGTATTCGGTCTTGCCATCGGACTGGCTATCTGCATGATCATCACGCTTTGGGTGCAGCGCGAGCTCGGTTATGACCGTTTCCACACAAAGGCCCATCGCATCTATCGGATCGAACGGGAATTGTTCAGGGATAATCTGTACAGCCGATGGCCCATCACCTCAGCGTTGTATAAAGACGCACTCGTGAACGATTTTCCTGAGATCGAGAATGCCGTGCGTTTCTGGAGGAGGGAGTTCTCCATAAAAGATCACAAGGAGATTGTGCACCGGCAGGGGATGTTCGCCGTAGACAATTCGATTTTTCAAATCTTCGATTTCGGACTGGAAGCGGGTGATGCACGGAGTGCGCTCAACGAGCCGATGACTGTGGTCTTGACCCGGGAAAATGCGTTGAAATATCTTGGAACCGACGACGCCGTCGGCAAATCTATTCCCTTTGAAGTGAACGGAGAATTCGTTGATTTTAAAGTGACAGGAATCCTGAGAGAAGTCCCGGAGAATTCTCATGTGAAATTCGATATACTGATGTCGTTCGCCTCCTATCCGGAGGGAAGTTTCACCGACTGGAGAAGCAATTATTTGTACACGTATGTGCTGGCCGGAGAAAATACATCAAAAGCGGAACTTGAAACCAAACTGCAAACGTTCGTCAGCAAGCGACTGGAACCCCATTATGGCGACCTGCTCAGCCAGGGATTTGGGATTCATGAGGTGCTCAAAATGCATCTTTTCCCCATTACTGAAATCCATCTGCATCCGAGTGAAAACTGGGAAATGGAAGCCGGAGGGAATATGGCGTCCGTCACCATTTTCTCTTCTATTGCTGTTCTGATACTCATTATTGCCTGTATGAATTTCGTGAATCTGTCCACAGCCCGCGCGAGCAATCGGGCCAAGGAAGTGGGGCTGCGCAAAACTGTGGGCGCGGGTAAACATCAATTGAGGGGGCAGTTCATTCAGGAGTCTCTGCTTTTAGTGGTTGTAGCTCTCGTAATCGCACTCGTTTTGTGCGTCATGTTCCTATCGGTTTTTAACCGGATTTTTACAGAAAATTTATCGCTCAATGCGCTTCTGCAAATGAAAAATCTGCTCATCCTTGTGGGAACGACGTTGGTCGTGGGACTACTGGCAGGTCTCTATCCGGCATTTTATCTCACACGATTCGAGCCGGCCGGTATGAATAAAGGCGGTCCGCAGTCAGGATGGGGGAAGTCCGCTTTCCGGAGAACGATGGTCATCCTTCAATTCGGAATCTCCATCACGCTTATTATCGGAATGCTGACGGTGTACAAACAGATGAGGTACATCCAGAATCGGTCCCTGGGTTTTGATAAAGAAAATGTGGTTCTCATTCCTGTGAGAAGCCGGCAGGCAGCCCAGCGCTTCGAGTCGTTTCGCAATGAATTATTGAACAGCCCTCAAATTTTATCCGTGTCATCGTCATCGGATCTCCCAGGTGAACCCTTTTACAGCAACATGAATTTTGCAAGCCCGGAACGATCCGACGAGCCTGTGATGTTCATCGTCCTCATGACAGATTATGACTTTGTTGAGACATACCGGATGGATGTGCTCACAGGACGTGTTTATTCAAAAGAATTCGGTGCGGATACCGCAGGAACCATCATGTTGAACGAGGCCGCCGTACGAAAATTTAAATGGACGCCCGAGGAAGCGGTGGGGAAGGAGTTAACCTATTTCAGGGGGACGACGGCAAAAGTTGTGGGTGTGGTGAAAGATTTCAACTTCCGGTCTCTGCACACAGAAATTGAGCCGATGGCCTTATTGCTCTTCCCCAGTGCCATAAGTGATATATCCGTCAGAATAACGCCAGGCGACATAAGGGAAAGACTGCATTTTATTCAGCAGAGGTGGGAAGAGACGTTTCCGAGCGAACAGTTCGAATACACTTTTTTGGATGACCGTATGGAACAGCTTTACACCCGCGAACAGAAAATGCAGAATATTTTCATTGTGTTTTCATCGCTTTCCGTTTTCGTAGCCTGTCTGGGACTTTTGGGCCTGGCCTCCTTTACGGCTGAAGTCAGGACTAAAGAAATCGGCATCCGGAAGGCGCTGGGCGCCTCAATAGGGAGTGTGATTTTTCTGCTGTCTAAAGAATTCATCAAATGGATTGCCCTTGCTAATATCATAGCTTGGCCTGTTGCCTGGTTACTGATGAAGGAATGGCTGCAAAATTTTGCGTACAGGACCCACATGGGATGGCTCGTTTTTCTATTTTCCGGTGCGGTGACTTTGGTCGTTGCCATTGCCACTTTTAGTTTTCAGACCATTCGAGCAGCGCGTTCCAATCCGGTGGATTCGTTGAAGTATGAATGAGAAATTGAACAATGCAAAAGCGATAGGTTTAGAGAGAGTGATTCGTCTTTGTGCTGGATTATCCATCTTAAAAAGTAGCGATTAACTTTTTTGTACACTTTTTGTTACCAGAAAAGGGCTTTGTGGCCTTTTTTATTTGCAAACCTTTTACAGTATAAACATGTCAAAATGGAATGGGATTATTCTTACGTCGTTTTAGTTGAATCATGATGAATATATAAGATTTAGAGAAATTCCTTATGAAAAATTTGACAACTCATTTGCATTAGATACGTATATATAGTCGAACCAAAGTGGTTTTCGGATTTCACAATGTGGTCCTCTCCTTTTTTCAAGGAGAGGATTTAGGTGAGGTCTCCGATAAAAATCCGAAAACCACTTTGTGTTGAGTATACCAATGATATAGACTTTATGGGATATGTAATCGATGATTGATGTTTACGCTGTATTATTAGAGGATCGATTGGAGGATGATTTATTTCAGACACTATTAAATTCTGTAGAGCCAGAAAAGCGTGAGAAGATCAAGAAATTTCGTCGTTGGGAAGATGGTCACAGAACCCTGTATGCTGATCTGTTGATTCGATCTATTTTAATGAATAGGCTCGGTGTCGATAACGAGGAGATTTCGTTTTCAACCAATCCGTGCGGCAAGCCGTTCCTGAGACATTCTGAGAACGTCTATTTTAATTGTGGCCATTCCGGTCGTTGGATTGTTTGTGGTGTTGGTCATTGCCCTGTGGGTGTGGATGTTGAGAAAATCAAGAAGGATAATTTTGATATTTCTGAACGGTTTTTTTCTGCGGAAGAGCATCAGACACTTTTAAGAAAGAATAAATCGGAACGATTGGATATTTTCTTTACGCTGTGGACGCTGAAGGAAAGTTATCTCAAAGCGGTTGGGAAAGGGCTTTATCAATCGTTAAATTCATTTACGATTCAGTTTTTGGAAAACAAGAAAATTGTCTTATCTTTAGATGGTAAGATTGTTACCGATGTTTTTTTTCGAATGTATCCCATCGATGAGAATTATAAGATGGCTGTGTGTGCTTCTTCCGATCAATTTTCAAATTCCTTGATTGTTAAGGATGTCCAAGACATCATCGCGTCGTTTGTTTAAAGGAATAGTGATGAGCCAAAGTAAGGGTCTGCATTCGACACCAATAGGAAATGAAATCGCTGTCATTGGGTTGGCCGGCAGGTTTCCTGGTGCTAAAAATATTGAAGCGTTCTGGGAGAATTTAAAGAAAGGGATCGAATCCATCTCCCATTTTTCGGATGATGAACTGTTGGAGGCCGGTGTATCACCCGAGGCATTGAAGCATCCCGATTATGTCAAGGCGAAAGGGATTTTAGAAGACATTGACTGTTTTGATTCGGACTTCTTTGGTTATCCACCAAGAGAAGCAGAGAGGATGGATCCTCAGATTCGAATCCTCCACGAGTGCTCATGGGAAGCATTTGAAAGGGCCGGCTACAATCCCGAATCTTATGATGGTTTGATCGGTGTTTATTTTGGTGCAAATGAGAATCAGGAATGGCTTCGTCGGGTACATGGATTGATAAATCATCCTTCCGAGGATTATGATCATTTTCTACTTAATTACCGGGATTATGTCGCCACGAGAATATCAAATAAACTGAATTTGAAGGGGCCGAGTTGTACGTTACTGACAGCCTGCTCGACATCCTTAGTGGCGATTCATCTGGCATGCCAGGCACTCACACGGAAAGAATGTGACATGGCCATCGCCGGGGGAGTTTCTTTATCCCTTCCCCGGAAGAGCGGTTACATGTATCAAGAAGGTCTGATGGTATCAGCGGATGGCCATTGCAGGACTTTTGATGCCAAGGCCAGCGGCACGGTTTTTGGGGATGGCGTTGGTGTTGTTGTTCTCAAAACCTTGGAGAAGGCGCTGGAAGATCGGGACCATATCCATGCTGTGATTAAGGGATCGGCGGTCAATAACGACGGAAACGGGAAAGTCGGTTTCACCGCTCCGAGTGCAAATGGGCAGCAAGCGGTCATCCAGGCGGCATTCCGCGCTGCCAATGTTGAGCCGGAGAGTATCGATTATGTGGAAGCTCACGGCACCGGAACGAGGCTGGGCGATCCTGTTGAGTTCGAAGCGCTGCGGAAAGCATTTCGAACGAATAAAAAACGATTTTGCGGGATTGGCTCAGTGAAGACGAATATCGGGCACGTGAATATTGCCGCGGGTGTCTCTTCTTTTATTAAGACAGTCCTCTCCTTGGAATATCGTTTAATCCCTCCGAGTCTGCATTTCAGAAAACCGAATCCAGAAATTGAAATAAAAGACAGCCCCTTCTATGTCAATACCAAACTGATGGAGTGGAATACCAATGGTCATCTTCGGCGGGCCGGTGTCAGTGGTTTCGGTTTTGGCGGCACGAATGCCCATGTGGTATTGGAGGAAGCTCCTCGGGAGAAACTTTCGAGTGAATCGAGACCTCATCAATTGCTTGTCCTGTCGGCCAAGACAGATAAGACCTTGGATACAACGACTCAAAATTTGGCTAATCATCTCAATCAGAATCCTAAGATCAATTTGGCTGATGCTGCTTACACACTCAGTGCCGGCCGGAAGCACTTTACGCATCGGCGGATGCTGGTTTGCCGGGACATTCGGGAAGCCCGAAAAGGTATGGAATCCGCCCGAACTCTCTGTCTTCACGATCTGAAGGATCGCTCTGTCGTTTTTATGTTTCCGGGACAGGGATCCCAGTACGTGAACATGGGGGCCGAACTCTATCGGTGTGAACCCACGTATCGAGAAACCATCGACACGTGTTCTGAAATCCTCAAGAAGCATCTCGGATGCGACATTCGTGATATCCTGTATCCTCGGAATAGACGAGGGAAGGATACCTCCGAACTGTTAAAACAGACTACCCTGGCTCAGCCGGCTATCTTTATCGTATCGTATGGATTGGCGCGGCTGTGGATGGAGTGGGGAGTGGTTCCCAAGGCCATGATCGGACACAGCATCGGGGAATATGTTGCGGCGTGTCTTGCCGGTGTTTTTTCTTTGGAGGATGGTTTGACCTTGGTTGCAAAACGTGGGCAACTCATGCAGGATCTGCCCAAGGGAGCCATGCTTGCTGTTCCGCTTTCCGAAGAGGAAGTGAAGCCCTATTTAGGAACGGAGCTTTCTTTGGCCGCGGTGAATGGCCCGTCTCTCTGTGTTGCTTCCGGTCAAGAAGCATCTATTGCAGAATTGGAAAAACAGTTAAACAAACAACGGATCGATTGCCAGTATCTTCATACGTCTCATGGTTTTCATTCCAAAATGATGGAACCGATTGTAGAATCCTTTACTCGTATTGTGAAAGGAGTCTCTAGAGAGAAGCCGGCGATTCCCATCGTGTCCACAGTTACCGGCGATTGGATCGAACCGTCGGAGATTACAGAACCTTCTTATTGGGCGATGAATCTGCGCCACACTGTACGGTTTTCTTCCGGTATACAGAGGCTGCTGAAGGTTAACGATGATATTTTCCTCGAAGTGGGTCCGGGACGGACCCTGAGTACCCTGACACGAATGCATTCGGACAAGGCAAAGGATCGTGTGATTCTTTCTTCGGTGCGAAGTGTGCGGGAGAAAGAATCGGATGAAATAATATTGATCACGTCCTTGGGCAAACTCTGGCTTGGTGGTGTGTCTATCGATTGGCCGGAATTTTACAAACACGAACAGCGGTATCGTGTCCCTCTGCCTACGTATCCTTTTGAACAACGACGCTTCTGGATAGAACCTCTGAAGAACGAGAGGAGTTCGGTAAGTCGGTGGTTTCAATTAACGAAAAATCCAGACATCGGTGATTGGTTCTATGTTCCTTCCTGGAAGCGGAGCATCATTCCTCATAAAGAATTAAATAAAAAAACCAAATCATTTTCTTGGCTCGTGTTTGTTGATGAGTGCGGGCTGGGTTCTCAAATTGTTCACCGTTTGAAGAAGAGTGGTCAGGATGTCATCATTTTACACCGGGGGGAGAGATATACAAAACACAACGATACCGAATTTACTCTGAATCCAGGTCAGTATGGTGACTATGATGTCTTATTTGAAGAACTGAGTAAAACGAGCAGATTCCCGCAAAAAATACTTCATCTGTGGAGTGTATCAGGGGATACTCAAGAAGGATTGGATTTGGAGAGGGTCAAGAGGGCCCAAGATTCGGGCTTTCACAGTTTACTTTCCCTGGCTCAGGTCATCGGGAAACAGAATATCACGGATGAAATCTTCATTTCTGTGGTATCCAATCGGATGCAGGAGGTCACCGGTGAGGAGACGATCGAAGCGGAAAAGGCAACAGTACTTGGGCTTGTGAAAGTGATTCCTCAAGAGTATCCTAATGCCCACTGCCAGAATTTCGACGTTGTGTTTCCCGAGGAGAGTATTACAAAAGACCGACTTATCGATCGATTACTTGCCGAGTCTATAACAAATTCGACCGATCCGGTGATTGCCTATCGTGGAAATCACCGTTGGATCCAGAGTTACGAACGTGTGCGTTTAGAGAAGTCATCCAATAAGAAATCGAGACTCCGAAAGGGGGGTGTTTATCTCATCACGGGTGGATTGGGTGGTATCGGACTTGTTCTGGCGGAATACTTGGGAAAAACGGTTAGAGCCAAACTGATATTGACAGGACGCTCTGCATTTCCCTCCAGGAATGAATGGGACGAATGGCTGAGTCAACATGACGCGGATGAGAAAATCGGCCAGAAGATTCGAAAGATACGAGAAATCGAGGCGAAAGGTGGAGAAGTTATCGTCATTACGGCCGATGTGACGGACAGGGAAAGTATGGAAAGAGAGATTTCCAGGGCTGTCACACGTGTGGGGCCCATTCATGGCGTCATTCATGCTGCCGGACTGCCCGGCGAGGGAATCATTCAGCTCAAGAAACATGACGGTGCCCAGAACATTTTATCTCCCAAGGTTGAGGGGACCTTGATTCTCGATGATATTTTAAAAGACATGAACCTTGATTTTTTTATCCTCTGTTCATCCATTGCTTCCATATTGGGAGGAATAGGACTCGCCGATTACTGTGCGGCGAATGGTTTTATGGATGGTTTTGCCAGTTATGGCCGTTTCAGGAGAGATAGACTCATGATTTCCATCAATTGGGATATGTGGGGTGAAGTCGGAATGGGATTAAAAACCAAGATGCCCGATGAACTTCAGGAGTGGCTGGAGAAGGAGCTGAGGGATGGTATCACTTCTGAAGAGGGCATTGATGTATTTCGACGTATCTTAGCGTGGGGTCATGGGGGTAATGTCATCGTCTCGACCCGAGATTTGGATGCACGGATTGATCTCTGGATCCGGAGGGAATTTATCAAAGAAAAGGAACGCTTCATGGAGCAACCTTCTTCGAAGCCGAAATACATGCGGCCCAATCTATCCACCGAATACAAAAAACCCAAAACGGAAACGGAGAAAAAAGTGGCTGACATATGGGGGAAACTATTCGGTATCGAGAAAATAGGCTGCCATGACAATTTTTATGAATTAGGGGGGCATTCCCTGTTGGCAACGAGTTTAGTGAACACCTTAAAGCGGACATTTGAAGCCAATCTTTCAATACGTGATGTTATCGATCATCCTACTGTTTCAGAGTTAGCTCTATTGATCGAGAATGCCGATTAAGTACAATATTTTAAATGAGGTTCATTAATTATTTTATCACTGATTTTATGAAACAAATTTCGGTTCTATGTCGATTTGTGTGGGTAAAAGGCACAAAAAAATATGATGTTCATTCTTTGTCCGCTAACATCCCCCTTCCTCAGCAAGCTGAGGTTCCCCCTTCAAAGGGGGAAAAAGTCTCCCCTTGAGGGGAGATTTAGAGGGGTGTTAACAGGGTCGACCCACTTAAAACAACATAGTCCCCAAATTCCTAAGGAGTAGAAAACGCTGAATGGTTGAAATCGATTGGACGACTCTGATCGTAGCATTTGGAGGCGGGATACTTGGTGCTGCTTTTGGCGGTCTCAATGCTTTTATACTCTGCGGATTGGCTTCCATCGTAGGAACCATCATGACGATGGTATCCGGTGACGTGACTTTCAATCGAATGGTTACGTGGGGTCCTTTTTTAGGTCCGCATGTCGCATTTGCCGGGGGAGTGGCAGCTTCGGCCTTTGCAGCGAAAAAGGGGGAACTGTGTAGCGGACGGAATGTCTTGATATCCCTTTTCGGATTCAATTCCCCCATGATACTGCTTGTCGGCGGGATTTTTGGTGTGTTCGGGTATGTGCTCAATTGGGTGCTGAATCTGATCCCGGATATTGGTGGTATTCCATGGACGAATACGATTGCCTTATCCATTATCATGAGCGGTATCGTGTGCAGACTCCTTTTCGGAGATACGGGTTTGTTGGGAAAGATCCCCGAGGGACGTAGCCGATGGAAACGTTCCCGAGACGAGGCTTGGCAGCCGTGGCCTTCCCATCCGTTTCAGGTTTTACTCATCGGAGTAGCTGTGAGTCTACTTGCTGCAACCATGGTTGTCCTGGTGCCGGGTTCTATGGGATTTTTCTTCGGGCTTGCTGCCCTTTCCCTGATTTTTTTCCAGTTTGGTGCAAAGATACCCGTGATCCTTCACATCGCCTTGTCCGCCGAGATGGTCGTTGCTGCCACGGGAACCGTCGGCTGGGGACTCGTATTCGGGTTGTTGGCCGTGTTCCTATCCGAAATTTTCGCATGTGTTTTCTTGATTCATGGTGATACACATATTGATCCTCCTGCAATGTCTCTCGTCGTGATGTTTGCCCTTTATCCGGTTTGCGTCGTGACGGGTTTTATCGAACATTCCGGATATTATTTTTTCATCCCTGTTATATTCGTTTGCTTTGGTGGATACGCATTGCTGGCCCATCCGGGGAAGCGAAGTCAGTC
>JBDRSZ010000219.1:0-13322 GCA_043824415.1 bacterium
AATCACTATTTCGAGACAAAGTTTAACAAGACGAACACGATGACCTACGAAGAGATCATCGATCCCTTGCCGCCGCCCCCGCCGCCGACCGCACGGGAAGACTTTCCTATGTTCGTCCCCCACGATGAACCCCCGGTCCCGATTGGTGGCTATCCGGCAATCCAGAAAGCGTTGGTCTACCCGGAAATTGCCAGAAAATCCGGAATCGAAGGAAGGGTGATGGTATGGGCATTAATCAACGAGGAAGGCAGTGTCGTAAAAACGCGAATCATGACATCCCTGGGTCCAAACGGCTGCGACGAAGCCTCCATGGCTGCCATCAGGGCGGTAAAGTGGAAGCCAGCGATGCGACGAAATAAATCCGTAGCAGTATGGATCGCTGTACGCGTCGAATTCAGACTGAAATGAACGTCACACAAAACGGAGGAAAATCATGAGAGAGAAAAACATCCAATTCATCATCGCTGCATCGTTACTGCTTTGCATGCTGTACTTTACAGCCTGTTCTGAGAAAGAAGAGAATATCGCCAAACAGGCACCGACAGCATCAGAAACCTTTTCCAAGTCCGATGGGGCACCTCCTTCTGATGCCGAGCCACAGTTCATCGAATACGACTCTCCTCCAACGCCTGTCGGAGATTACGCTGCCATCCAGAAACACCTGACCTATCCTGAACTCGCCCGTAAAGCAGGAATCGAAGGCCGCGTCGTCATCTGGACGCAGATCGATAAAGACGGCAACGTCGCGCAAACGAAAGTCAAAGACTCCCTCGGTCCCAACGGCTGCGACGAGTCGGCCATGAATGCCATTAAAGCTGTTAAATGGACTCCAGCCATGAAGGACGGAGAGCCCATCGACGGCTTTTGGATAGCCGTGGTCGTCTCGTTCAGACTCAAATAGCGATTTTTCACCTAAACGCAACTTCACAAAGGCGGGGACGATTCGATTCGTCTCCGCTTCTCGTATCCCATACTCACCATTCGGAGATATTCTCAGTGAAAAAATCCTGTTTACTCTTTTTAATATGCTGCGTCTCTATCAGACTGTTCGCTCAAACCGCCGATTTAGACCCATTCTATAAATACTTCATGAATGCGCAGTACGACAGCGCCCGCATGGTTCTCGAAAAACGATTGGAAATCGACCCGGACAATCCGCAGCTCCATTTCCATCTTGGGAAGACCTATTTGGCCTTGAAAAAACATGACTCTGCGATTCAAGAATTCCGCCGATCTCTCCGGGACAGCCCAGCCGACACCAAAGTGTACGAATGCATCGGTAGCGCATACGAAGACATCGGGATGACTGTTGAAGCCATCGAAGCCTACGAATCCTCCATCCGAAGCGATCCATCCATCCCATCGACGCAACTGAAATGTGTGTCCCTGTATTACAACCAGCACGATTACGACGCCTCCATCTCATCTTTGTGGAATTTTATGAAAATCGATTCTTCCAACATGCAGGCGTATTATCTCTTGGGCCGGTCGTACCTCAAGAAAGCGGAACACGACAGAGCGATCCATGTCGCCCTGCAAGCCTGTATAAAGGACAGTTCGGATTTCCCAAACACTCTCAACCTCGGAATCGCTTATTATAATATGGAGAATTTTGAGAACGCAGAGGAAGCGTTGGAAAAGGCTGTAAAGCGCAGTCCAAAATCGGGTGAAGCGAGATACTATTTGGGGCAGACGTACGCGAGCATCGACCAGAGAGCCGATGCCAAAAGACATCTTGAAGCCTGATCCGCCATCAACAGCCCGTACACATTAAAAGCGCTCAAATCGCTGGCGGTGTTCTACTATCAGATCGGACTCAATAAAGAGTGCATCCGAACCGCAGAGCGTTACCTTTCAATAAAGCCGGATGAAAACATCACCGTCGTCCATTACTACTTGGCTCGGGCATTATCTGACGAAGAATCTTTCAAGGAAGCCGATTCAGAATTCGATGAAACACTCAAACTCTCCAATCTGCCATTCATCAAGAGTACGATTTTCTATAAGGGGTTGAACTTCTACTTCCAGAAAGAATACGCCCGGGCCATCCATTAGTACAAAAAGGTCATCGCCATCGACCCGGATTACATCTACGGATATTACAATTTGGCCATTACGTACGACGACTATTACGAGGACAAGCGGACAGCGATAACATACTACGAAAAATTTCTTAAACTCGCCGATAAAAAGAAAGACGAAAAAGATGGAGCCTTGGGCAGGACTGCCTTAATCCAAGCAACGCAGCAAAGATTGAAAGAATTAAAAGAAAAAATGTTTTTTAATAAGGAGGATTGAACTCAACCAATCCATAGCATCCTGGCCCCGCGAATCATCCCCTCCTTCAACCCGACCAGCGCCTCATTCGCCCTTTTTTAAAATAAGGGAAGGCATCTCTCCGAGAGATGCCTTCCCTTGAATGAGCCAAAACTCCAATCTAGAATGGGGTTTCTTTAAAAATCGACGAATCGTTGCTACTATTTAAACATGGACAACTTGCCGTATTTCTCCGCCAGCAGATAATAAAACGTTACGCGGGACTTGGTCACATCGTCCTTCATCCGTTCGCAGACGGCATGGATGGCCGTGTCCAAATCGCTATCGCTGTCAGTTAGGCTAAGTTTATTCTTTAAAAAGCTATTACGGACTCGCTCCAGTTCGGCGGGGTCCTGGCATGCTACCAACGATGCGTCTCGGCTTTGAAGCGCAATGCCCAAATGCTTTACGATTCCATCGACTGCCGCATTGTCGACGTAATTCGTATACTTCTTGATGTCGGATGTGTAATCGGCCATTTGTGGTCCTCCTTTTGATTTGAGTGATTCATCTTGGGTAATACGTATCGGATTAACCGATTCGTCATTATGCGTTTTATACTGCCTATTCCCCCTCACTCAAGCGTAGATGAAAAGCTCCGCCCGCTAATGGAATTATTTGTCTTCAGGGTATTCTTTGGTGTCCAATATCCAGCTACGGGAAGAGATTCGTTTAGAAATTTAAAATTTATCCACCATTGCAGAACCGGCGGATTGAGTTTCGTCTTACTTTCTCAGTTTTGGGTGTAAATGGCAGGATAGTCATTTTCTCCCAAAATCATTTACAATATAAACAAATGAAAGACATTGTCAAGCAAAAATTAAATGGACATCCACTTTTTACTTTACAATCACTTTATTTTTTCGTAGGTTTAATCTGTAACGATAGACTTACAGTCTTATTCATTTCTCATCCATTTTGTAGCATTCATTTAAATCTGGAGGTTATCCGATGGAAGCGGCGCGCAACATTCTTGACTCCATGTTTTTTGGTAACACGATCTGGCAGTATCTCTTGTTTTTCGGATGCATTCTCGTCGGCATTCTACTGGGCAGAGTTGGGTACCATATCTTAAAAAATATACTTTTAAAGCTTACCCAGAAATCCAAAAAGGACATTTTCGTCTATTTAGCGGAAATCATCAGGTCGCCCGTCATCGTACTGTTATTCGCGATTGGATTTATAATTGGTAAACAATTTCTCACATTGAATGAAGGTGCACGACAATTTTTCAATAACATCCAGCTGGTTCTCGTTCAGATTGTCATATTTTGGTTTTTACTCCGTTTGGTCGATATGTTGATTTTACGATATCTCAAGCCCTTAGCCGAAAAGACAGAAACGAAACTTGATGAACACCTACTGCTCATTTTACAGAAAGCAGTTAAGTTCATCCTGATCGCTCTTGCTTTTATCATCATTCTCTCTAATATGGGATACGACATCGTGTCACTACTGGCGGGGCTGGGCATCGGTGGTCTGGCGATTGCATTGGCAGCGCAGGATGCGGTCAAGAATTTAATCGCCGGTTTTATCCTGTTGATGGATAAGCCCTTCAAGATCAACGATTGGATCGAAGTGAACGATGTCACGGGAGGAGTTTTCGATATCGGACTTCGAAGCACAAAATTAACATCTGAAAAAAACACAACACTCATCATCCCGAACAGCATGATATTGGATTCGGTCGTTAAAAACTACACGACGAATAACATTACAAGACAAATACAAAGAGTCGGCATTTCTCCCTTTACACCCATCGACCAGCTTAAAAAAGCCGTCGAGACCATCCGAGACACCGTTGCTTCTGTAGACGGGACCGATCGTGAAGATATATCGGTTCGTTTTGTCAACTTCGGGGAATCTTCTCTCGATCTTGAGGTCGGTTATGGACTTGCGGATCCGGTGAACTGGAGGATGGTTATTCACAATGTCAATATGGGTATCAAAGGAAATCTGGATAAGATTGGCGTGGAATTGGCCGTCCCAATCGAGCGAGGCTATCCAGGCGAGAACCCTGCATCGTAATTATTTTTTCTACTTCTTATTCCGTCAAGGCTCCTTCTATCGCGAGATAAGCAGAAGAATGATTATACAATAGGAGGAATGAACTACCCTGCCGCAAGCAGCGGGGTATCAAAAACAACCACATTGAACGCCCCAAGGAGCGGGGAATTAAACCCTTGCCCGCCTCTGGCGGGATTAAACTCACCCGATCCTCAACACCTTCGCCCCGCGAATACTTCCTTCCTTCAACTCGACCAGCGCCTCATTCGCTCGTTCCAACGGATATTCCTGGACCTCCGGCTGGATAGGAATCTCAGCCGCCAAAGCTAAGAATCCGCTGATATCCTTCCTCGCCACATTGGCCACGCTCTTGATCTCCTTCTCCATCCACAGATGCGTCGGATAATCCAACCTCAGGAGATAGTCCTTGTCTGCGTCCTCTTTGCGAATGGCGTTCACGACGAGCCGTCCGCCTCTCTCTAAATTCTTCATAGCTTCCACGACAGGCTTCCAAACAGGCGTCGTATCGATGATCGCATGGAGTTTTTCGGGTGAAACATCTTCCGTATCTCCCGCCCACACCGCGCCCAATTCCCTCGCGAACGCGCGTTCCTTCTCACTTCTTGCGAATACATAAACTTTGGATGAAGGGTACAGATGTTTCACCATTTTCAGAACAAGGTGGCCCGACGCGCCGAATCCCGTCAGACCTAAATTCTGTCCGTCCCTCAATCCCGTTAGCCGGAGTGAGCGGTACCCAATCGCGCCTGCACAAAGAAAAGGAGCCGCCTCCGAATCAGAGAATACGTCGGGAATCGGAAAAGCCGACGATTCCGGAACCGTCATGTACTCTGTATACCCGCCGTTCACATCCCGACCCGTCGCTTTAAATTCAGTACACAGGTTCTCATTCCCGCCCAAACAGAATCCGCATTCCCCGCAGGAAGAATAAAACCAGCCGACACCCACCCTGTCCCCCACGCGATGCAGAGACGCTCCCATCCCTAAAGCCTCCACCCTTCCGACAACTTCATGCCCGAGAACAACAGGAAAGCGCGGCGGAGGCGTCCTTCCCTCGATTTCGTCCAACTCCGTATGGCAGACCCCGCAGGCCGATACTTTAACAAGAATTTCTCCTTCTCCAGGAACGGGCTTCGGAAAGTCCGACCATTCCAAAGGATGTTTATCCTTCAATATATCTGTGATCCGATTTAGCACCATCGCTTTCATGCCAGCCGATTCCCTCTCATTTTCAGGCATTTGCTATAGTATTGTTTGGATGCTTGGGATTTGAGACTTATTTGTAATGTGGATATCGGGGTAATTTGGAATTTGTAGCTTCGCCGCGCTACGGTTCTTCCCTCAGGTTCATCCGAATGCAATCAACAGGGCACACGGATGCGCACAGCCCGCATCCGTAACACCGATCGGTATTCAGATGCAGTCCTTCTTCCGTCATCTCACGTGCGTTAAAATAGCACACGTTGACGCAATCGCCGCAGTGATTGCACTCTGCGAGGTCCGTCCGTTCGATAAACCGACCTCGATCACAACCCTCGGCTTCCGGATTCGTGAAATAATCGCAACAGTCGTCGCAGCAAAAACAGATGCCTTGTGTTTCCTTCATGTCAATCTCATCACGAAAGGGGCGTGTAACCAATCGCTTCCTCTTCGCCTCTTCGAAAATACCATACGCAAATTCTCTATCAACTTTTCTGAATTCCGAACCCGTTCCGCCCATATCCGGCTTGAAAAAAAGACAGAGATCCAGCCTTGAACGGTCGCACCATCCGCGACGTTCACGGCACCCACAGTTTGACACCCAGAACTCGCTGTGTTTTCGAATTAATTCAAACGCTTCATCGTGCGTCGAAACGTAGTGAAAAGTCAAGTCATCTGCTTCCATCGTAGACTCCAAAAGGTTTTTCATTTTTAAAACGGAATCCATCGATTCAATCAGCGAATCGAACGAGCGATTTCTTAAAATCCTTTACGACGAACTTCTTACCTTTGGGTACGACTTTATGTCCCTCGGATTCCAGCTTTTTTGATAAATTCTCGATGCCCCCGGGGTATTTCTCGTTCAGAATGCCTCCTGTTTTGAGTGTACGCCAGTAGGGCGTGATATTTGTCTTCCCTTCAGACGCACTCTCTTCCGCCGCATGTGCCGCCAACCAGGCAAAAATACCCGTCGTGATCGGACAGCCGATACTGGCTTGATGTTTCTTAGCCAGAATCCCCCGGATTTCGTTGATCGTGATGAACTTCTTAGCCGGAACCTTTTTCATGATTGCATCGACTTCCTTCGGTGCCGGAATGACAACCGTACCCGTTCCCCATCGCTTGCTCATCTTGTCGTTAATCTCTATCACCTTCGGAAGATCCTTGCTATCTTCGAGTTTTTCTCTCCATGATTTCTTCTTGACTATACATCACCTCGGAATCTGTTTGTGATCTTAAAGAGCGGAGTTCAAAGCCATCCCATGAGATGAGGCGGGCGCCGGTCCGGCAATTGCCGGACCGGCGTTTAAGTTGTGCAGGAGTAGAATGGAGTACATAAATAAAATGGTGACGATCATCTCAATTTTTCAAAAGATCCGAACGCCGCTTGGAAATGCGCATTCGGAAAAATCTACTCTATGTTACGTATCCGACCGGGAACGAACTCATTCCCTTCGTAATCGGAAACAACGACCAAACCCTTCTGCGCTCCCCTTTCGATCCGCCGAACCAGGCGCCCTGATCGCAGTGCACCGTTCTGGTCAAAGTAATGAACAACGTGGTCGGACGGCTTGATGAGGTTCAACTGTACAGATCCCGTAGATGTTCGTGCGCATCTCATAGTGAACACATCCTCCTCCTTCTTCTTCAATTTAAATAATTCCTGTACCTTTCCCACAATCTATTTTTCGAAATTTCTGAACGGATGAAATCCCAAGGCAGTTTTTTTTCAAACGGCCGCTCCTCATGAAGCAACTCTCGAACCCGGATTCCCCGTTCCTCGACAGCCTGCTTCCATGGAATATTTTTCTTCAATCTATCCATCATCGCCATTCCCACGCGTTCATCGCCCAGTGATAAAACTCCTTGCAGGATTTCTTCTTTCGTGCTCTTCGGTGCGATAGCCACACCACGCAATCCTCTGAAACTCTGCCTCATCCGCTTTCTCTTCCGCATCAGTTCTTTTTCATTTTCCATTGCGGCCCACTGAAATTCCGTAAAAGGCTTGGGGACGAATCCGTTGACGCTTAACCGAATCCGTTTCTTTCTGCCGCGGACGATGAAAAGAGAAGTCATATCTCTCACCAATTCGACGATGGCCTCCACATCTGCATCCGTCTCGCCCGGAAGCCCGATGAGAAAATAGAGTTTTAAAAGTTCTACGGAAGATTCTCCAAGGAGCCGGACTGCATCCTTTAAAACAGAATCGCTTATCCCTTTTCCGACCCTGTTCCGCAGGTGCTCCGATCCCGCTTCGGGGGCTATCGTGAAGGATTTGACATTCCCCCTGTCGAGCACGGATATAAGACCCGGTGTAATCCGATCACCCCTGATGGAAGAGAAGGAAACGCCGTATTCCATGTCTAAGAGGGTTTCGCTTAAATCAACAAGACTCGCAAAGTCAGACAAACCCTCCCCCTCCAGACCGACTTTTCTCGATCCCGGATTCCATTGAGTTACCGTTTCCAAAATCGATTCGGTCGAACGAAACCGGCACGGATGATGCATCTTTTGAGCGGCGCAAAAGAGACATCCACGCATGCACCCGCGTCCGACTTCAACGATGAACATATCCTCAAAATGGCTCCGCGGCGTCACGACCGGCGTATACGCAGGATGATCATCGATAGATTGAACAACATGCCGTTTCACATCGGAATTCAGATGAGGGATGAAGACACTTTCGATTTCCGACAAAATGCGGAGTCGATCCTCTCTGTCATACCCTTGCCGTTTGGACCGCGAAAGCGCCTCTGCCATCTCGAAGATGATCTCCTCCCCCTCTCCCACCTGGAGGCCGTCGATAAACGGCAGAAGAGGGGAAGGATTCAGACCCGCAACGGCGCCCCCGATAAAAATCAACGGGTCTCTTTCGCTTCGATCACACCGCAGGACAGGGATGCCGGTCCTCATCAGTGAATCCAACACATTCAAAAGATCGAGCTCGAACGATAGTGAAAAGCCCACCAGATCAAACCTGTCCAATCGTTCACACGACTCCAAGGTACGAACCTCTCGACCGAAACGTCGGTCCCTCACAAACGCGCGTTCACATCGCACATCAGGATGCTCGTTGAAAAGACGATACACTGTCTGAAAACCCACGCTGGCCATACCTACTTCATACGCATTCGGATAGACGAGTGCGACCCGGACAGAGGCTCCCTGTTTGAGAGAAACCGACCCCCGCTCCAGGCTGAGGGTTTCCTTTGCATATTCTTGAAAAGTGCCGCCCCGAAATTGACGTTTCGCGTTCCTCTTACTCTGCACCACGGAAATTCATTCCATCTGTTTGCGAATGAACGTCGGTATATCCAAATCCTGCTTCGACATGAAGGATAGACCGCCGTCATGGCCAAAAATTTCTCCTAACATCTGTTCCAAAGGCTCCATCTCAATCCTATGAAACAACGGATCGTTCCCGTTTCCGCCGGCATGGGAAACCGAACGTGCTTTGTGAGACGACTCCCTGTACGGAACATTCTTCAATCCGTTCCCATGAAATCCTGTGGCGATCACAGTCACTCGGAGGTCTCCGTTCATCGAAGGATCGATCACCGCGCCAAAGATAATGTTGGCCTCCGGACCGGATGCGTTGTACACGATTGTTGTGGCCTCATTGATGTCGTTCAGGCTGAGGTCCTTCCCTCCGGTTATGTTCACCAAAACACCCAGCGCCCCGCTGATCGACGCATCGTCTAAAAGGGAACTCGAGATGGCTCTTTCCGCGGCCTCCTGGGCTCTGTTCTCGCCCGACGCCACGCCCGAACCCATCAGGGCGTCCCCCATCTGGCTCATCACAGTCTTCACATCCGCAAAATCAAGGTTGACCAATCCGGGAACGTTGATGACATCCGAAATTCCCTTCGTGGCGTGAAGAAGGATCTCATCGGCAACCCGAAACGCACTGTCGATGGGTGTATTCTTCGGGACGATCGACACGAGCTTCTGGTTCGGCACGACGATGAGCGTATCCACGTTCTCCTTCAGAGCGCGAATTCCCATCTCCGCCTTCTCTATCCGACGGGCCCCTTCGAAGACGAACGGTTTCGTCACAATCCCCACGGTGAGCGCACCCAAATCCCTGGAGATTTCAGCCACCACCGGAGCCGCACCCGTTCCAGTTCCCCCTCCCATGCCGCACGTGACCAGAACCATATCCGTTTCCGACAGCGCGTCGATGACCACGTCCTTGTTCTCTTCGATGGCCTTCCTGCCGATCTCCGGGTTCCCGCCCGCTCCCAGACCCCTCGTCAAATTCTTCCCGATTTGAAGCCGACATGGGGACCGATTCTGCTCGAGTGCCTGGACATCCGTGTTCATGGCGATAAATTCCACGCCCGTCAACTCATCTTCAATCATGCGGTTGATCGCATTCCCTCCGGCGCCCCCGACTCCCACGACCCGAATCCTGGCAACCCGACGATTTTGATCGGCGAAATCAAACGTCAGCACCTCACCAGGATTCTTCTTGTTGAAGTAATCTTCTTTCATACAACCTCCTCTATGAACCTATCGTTCATCGTTTGTTGCATCTTCCCATTGTTTTAAAAGAAATCTTCCACGAAACGACGCATCCACTGATATACCCTGCCGAAAAGTCCGGCCTCGTCCTCTCCCAATCCTTTCCTTCCTTCGTCCTCGATGTTCATGCCGTAAAGAACAAGGCCGACGCCGGTGGCAAAAATCGGACTCGACACCGACTCGACCAATCCCCTGAATCCTTGCGGCATGCCGATCTTCGTCGGAAGTCCGAAAATCTCCTCAGCCAGCATGACCGACCCTTCCAACAGTGAACCTCCTCCTGTCAGGACCACGCCGGCACCCAACAATTCGCCAAACTCCGACCGCTTGATTTCTTTTGCAGCCAGGCTGAATATTTCTTCCATCCTCGGCTGAATGATGGATGTCAATACTTCGCGTGATACATCGCGGGGATCTCTCCCGCCGATGCCGGGAACGGCGAACAGTTCATGCTTCGAAACCAAATCCTTGTGACCGCTGCCGTATTTCTTCTTGATCTCCTCAGCCTGCTCGATAGGCGTCCGCAATCCCATGGCGATGTCGTTCGTCACATTCTGTCCTCCCAATCCGATGACAGCCGTTTGACGGATGGCTCCATCATGGAAGAGTGCGATGTCCGTCGTGCCCCCGCCCAAATCGATAAGAGCCACTCCCAGTTCTTTCTCGTTCTTATCCAAAACAGCACAACTCGACGCCAACGGTTCTAAGACAAGACTCGTCACGCCCAGTCCGGCCTTTTTCACGCAGCGGACGATGTTCTGTGCGGATGTCACCGCGCCCGTGACGATGTGAACCTCCGCTTCCAGCCGAACTCCCGAAATGCCCACAGGATTCTTGATTCCTGCCTGATTGTCCACGATGAATTCCTGTGGCAGGACGTGAAGGACTTCTCGATCGATCGGTAGAGCGATTGCCTTGGCAGCATCGATCACACGATCGACATCTCTTTGCGTAATCTCATGATCCGTCCTGAACACAGCCACGACACCCCTGCTGTTCACGCTCCGGATATGATCTCCCGCAATGCCGACAATGACATTGCTCACTTCCAAGCCCGCTGTCAGCTGCGCCTCCTGAACCGCCTTCTCGATCGAACGAACCGCCAAGTCCAAGTTGATCACAACTCCTTGGCGCAATCCCTCTGAAGGACTCACACCCACGCCTAAAATATTCACCCAACCCTCCGAACTGACCTCTCCGATAACGACACCGATCTTACTCGTGCCGATGTCAAGACCGGTCACAAACTTTCGATCTCCCCCTTTACGGCTCTCTCTTGGCTCATACATAATCTAAGCCCTCATTCCAACAACGACTTGACCCCTAAATCGAAGATCGATATAACGTATTTGAGAAAATTCCCCCTTGTGAACGAGTTCATCCAAAATGGCTTCCAGACACCGGACCTTCCACGTGTAACCGCCGTCCCCGATCCATACGGGTATTCCAGATTGACTCGTATATAAAACAAGACCCTCTGGCCTTCCCAAAACAATCTCGGAAATACGACTGTACAGCTCGGGGCGGTCTTTCATCATGGCCGTCAGGAAAAGCAATCCCTCGTCCACAGCCTTCCCCCCCACTCTCTGGCCTATGGATACGGCGCCCCGGAGATCTCCCGACAGGATGGGCAGGTCATACAACTTTCCAGGTTTCGAAGGCAGAACAACGCCTTCCCAATCGATGCAGTAGAACATTCCCCGGAAATTGAGCAATGCCACAGGACTCTTCTCCTCGACACGCACGCGAATGACATCCGGAAGCAAACGATGAACACAAACGGATTTGATAAAAGCATGCTTTCCGATTGCATCTTCAGCAGCCATCAGATCCATTCCCCAGATGGAGGATTTCGGTGACAGCCCGCCCAACCGCAGCATTTCTTCATTCGAGAGCAGATCGTTTCCCTCAATCTCGACCTTCCTGACATGGAACGTATCCGACCTTTCAATCCAGACTTTATACTCCATCCCGACGACATACAAAACGCACACCGCGATGCCCATACCCGCCGACAATGCCAGCCTACGGATGAACATGCCTCTTTATCCTTTCTGCAGACAAAGTCATCGTCTCATCCGAGAATCGTGAAACCCGACTTTTTGAATTTCCAATTCCAATTCAATGACAAACCTTTCCAGTACCCGTTCTCTCACCTCATCAATCAGTCGAAGTACATCCTGGGCGCTCGCCAACCGGCAGTTGACGATAAAGTTCGCATGCTTCTTCGACACCATCGCATCTCCGATGCGCAGCCCCTTGCATCCGGCTTCTTCAATCAGGCGCCCGGCGTAATCCCCGGGTGGCCGCTTAAACACCGATCCTGCTGACAGAAGCGAAAGAGGTTGTTGTGCCTTGCGTTTTTTTAAAAATTCGTTCTGAACGGCCTCCATATCCTTCGGATTTCGCTCCAACAACAGAAACTGCGCCTCGACGATAATCCCGTCTTGAGGGAGATTCGCTGTGCGGTATCCGAACTCGATCTCCTCGCGTTGACGACGTTCCAAAGTTCCGAATCGATCCAAAAGCCGCAGACTCGTCAAACGATCTGCGATTTCTCCGCCGTATGCCCCGGCATTCATCCAGATGCATCCGCCTACCTGTCCGGGGATTCCCGCCAGCGCTTCCAACCCTGAGAGTCCGCGTTCTGTACAGAACTTCAACAGATCTCCAAGAAAGAAACCGGCACCGACGGTCACAACGTATCCCTTGCATTGTACATGACAAAATGTATCCGATAAATCAATGACGATCCCTCGGTACCCTTCGTCGCTCACCAAAAGATTGCTCCCATTTCCGATAACGAACCGGGAAACATCCTCTCTCTCACAGAAATCGACAACAGCGCTCAGATCTTCCAAGTCCTTCGGATAAAGATAGTAATCCGCAGGACCACCGATCCTGAAAGTAGTATGATCGGACAACGGCTCATCTATCAGGATGCGGCCGCGAAATACCTGTCTGATGCGCTGAAATTGTTGTGTTTGCTTTTCCATGCTTCATTTCAAACGTTCAGCCAACGCTTCACCAATCCTCCATATATCCCCGGCCCCCATCGTGATGATCAAATCCCCCTTCCGTACGATACCGCGAAGATAGTCGGTCAATTCCTCCATATCCGGAAGATAGACCACCTGACGGTGTCCAAGCGAACGGGCCGCCTCGGCCACGAGTTCCCCGGTTACACCGGGGATCGGCTCCTCCCGCGCGGGATAGATATCGGTGACAATAAGAATATCCGCATTGAAGAAAGA
>JBDRSZ010000220.1:0-5550 GCA_043824415.1 bacterium
AACCAACTGAGCTAATCGCCCAATTCTAAGTATTCTCGTGCAAATGATTGTGAATCAAAGTCTCAATATATTTTCTACTCTTTTGCTTTTTAATCTCGTGCTCTCTTTTCATCGCCTCCGATCTCGTATCAAACTCCTCGACATGTACTAAATCCCACGGAGCTTTTCTCCTTGTGTATGCTGATTTTCCTCGATTATGCTCGTTGACCCGATTCTCTATGTTCTCAGTTTGTCCGATATAATATGTTCTTTCCTTCTGACTTTTTAGGATATACACAAAATACATTTCGGAATAAGATACCTATCAGGTAATGCCGTTTCGGACGCCGACTCTCCCGACTTGTCGGGACGCTCTAAACCAACTGAGCTAATCGCCCGATTCAACCGTTCTATTTGCTCATCTCGTTTTGTGACTTCTTCTGCTTTTTACGATAAAGAATGGCCACCGGAATGACAACACAATATCCAATGACCAGAAGGATCGGCGCCAGCGTTAATGACGAGAAACTATCCCACGGCCCACGGGAGAGGGCTATATAACCGATGACAATAACTAAAAATCCGATGCCGAACAAATAATAATTTTCCTTTACGAAGGGTAGAGCCGTACCCTTCTTGGCGGCCATCCCCTTAAATTTTTTCTTATCTCTTGATGCCATAGAACCTCCTTCAAACGGCAGAAAATATAAACAAAACCCTACTCATTGTCAAGAAAGTAATCGTATCTTTGAATGTTTCTCACTTCCATGCCCTCTCGAACGCTTCCACCATGGGGAACATGCCGAAAACGCCTCCGGAGTGGAGAAACAGAATCTTCTGCCCCTTCTCAAACCGTCCCTTGCGTATCAAATCACGAAGCCCGAACAGCGTCTTTCCCGTATACACGGGATCGATGAAAATGCCTTCCAGCCGGGCCACTTCGGTAATGAACCTCATTTCTTCATCCGTGGAAAGCGCATACCCTTCACCCACATACCCGTCAATGAGAACGATATCCTTCTTCGGGATCTTCACCTCCCATCCGAATTTCGATACCATTCTCATGATGACGCCGTGTATGCGTTCCTGGAAATAGTCCGCGGTATCGCAAACGTTGATGCCTATGGGCTGGGCCTTCAAACCAAAAAATATCTTGCCGAGGAGGAGCCCTCCCAGCGTCCCGCCCGATCCCGTCGCCGTCACGATGAAATCGATCGGCAGATTTATTTCTTCTAACTGGATTGAGATCTCCTCCGCGGCCCGTATGTACCCAAAATAACCGATCTCGTTCGACGCTCCCTCCGGAATAATGTAAGCCTTTCGACCTTTCTTCCGAAGCATATCGGATACATCGGACATCATCGCATCGACGTCTTCGTATTCTTCCGGCGTGATGAACCGAAACTCGGATCCTACGAGTCTATCCAGAAAAAGGTTCCCCTCGCTCCGCGAGCGTCCATCTCCTCTGAGCACGAGAAATGAACGCAATCCAACGCGAGCCGCTGCCACAGCCGTGGCCCTGGCGTGATTCGATTGAATCCCGCCGCACGTGATGAGCGTGTCCGCTCCCTGTCCCAGGGCCTCGGCCACGGAGAATTCGAGCTTCCGGACTTTATTTCCCGAAAGCCCGCATCCAGTCAGGTCATCTCTTTTGATGTAGATTTCCGGTCCATCCCACGCCTTGGTAAGCCTTTCCAACTTTTGAATCGGCGTTGGCAAATTGGCTAAGGAAATCGACGACGGATAATGAAACTCCATGATGATTCTCCTCAATCCGAATCAGAAAAATACGCTTTTAGAAATCCGGGTGGACAGAACCTGCTCATCAGTAAAGAAATTCGAATCCTTTCCGCCGAATTCGATCCGAACACATTCCATCCAATAAAATATCTGTCAATAGGTTATGACAGAACATTTTCAAAATAGCAAACTTATCGTCTTTTCGCAAGGAGAAAATGCTTAGAGAGGAGCGTAAGAGATTTTGACTCCTTAGACCCTCACGTACATCGCAGTATTTCATGTTCGACTCCATTCATCGCAATAATGTTCATATCTGCATTATTTTTTGCCATTCATCTATTTCAAGACTTTTAATCTACGAATTAGGCTCAATATTCGCAATGTTTTAAGATTCTTATGAAAAAATCACTTGACATTCTTCGTTCGATGAATTAAATTTGATTCGTGTTGAATTTGATTTGGAGGATTATCCGAAAATATTATTGAAATTATCCATACAAATACCGAAAAGGTAAACTCCGGAAAACCGGGGGGCGCAAAGCCGCGGGTCTAAAGTATGCTGTTTTCCTCTGGGGAGAGGCGAGACAGCGAGTTTGAACAGAATGTCGACGGTTGATAGTGATTCGCTTACCATGATAGCCGGGCTGCCGAAGTATTGGGTGAGATACGAACAATCCGGTTTTAATTTTTGTGTGAAGTATTATTTCCAAGTGCATTAAGATAAAAATAAAGGCCGCGGACTCTGACACCGTCCAAGTGAAAAAGAGTCCACAGCCCATCGGAAGCCAAGGAAAAGGTGTTTCATGCTCCTTGATAAGGAACACAGCCCTTTTTCTTGGCACCATGATAATCTAATCATTCTATTGCCAAATGACAAGAATTTTCAAACGCTTCTACACAACAGGGTTCGTGTGACAGACTCAGTCCGTTGAATCAGTCTGTTAATAATACCTCTGACAATGAAGAGATTTAAAACGAATAGGAGAAAACCATGAAGCCGAAATTCACTTCCATAGCAACGATGCTATTGGCAGGAACGTTCATCTTACGAAGCGCTTTCGCAGATGAAAAAGACAACAAGAAAGAAGCGCCAAAAGCAAAAGTCGGTAATTTTACAATCTCTACCCAGGCACTCGGCCGTTTTAGCAGTGTTCCTCAGAAGAATAAAGATCAAAGCACGATGAATTATTATGCCGACTTCGCCCTCTGGGTGGGCGCAGTCACCGACCAGGGAACGATTCACGTCACTTCAGGCGACCGACCAACGAAAGACAAATCCGTTGAATGGATTCCGGTTCCGAAGTCGTGGAAAGAGAACGTGGAATCATCTATCTCTGAGGCCAAAACAGCCGACAACGGCCAGTTCACCGATGCTTTCGAATCCGATGGCCATACGCCCCTCGGACTCGAAGTTTCAGTGACCTCTTACAGTTTCGAGGATAAAGGATACGCTCTGTTCGACTATGAACTGACTCTGAAGGAAGGATACACAAACCTTAAAAACCTATACATCGGATTTCAATCCGATGTGGATGTACCCAATCCTCAGGGAAAACTCACACCGGACGATGACAGACTGGGATTCACTCCCAACGGCAAAGGCATCTACATCACCAACGAAGAAGGTAAAAACGAATCCTCCGCGCTCCTGGGTATCGGATTGCTCAATGCGGATCGCGCCATCCTGAGCTGGTGGACGCGTGAGACCGATCCTGCGAACGACAGAACGCGCTACGACCTCCTCCAGGGTAAAGGCTGTCATCCAAACAACCCTAACAAGGCCGATGATTACCGATTCATGATCAGCAGCGGACCCTACGCTTTAAACGTCGGAGAAGCGATCCGATTCACTGTGGCCGTTCTTCAGGCAAACAGTGCCGAAGCATTCTCGGCACAAGCTGAGGAAGCCAATCTTCTGGCATCCCAAAACTTGCAGGGAGAAGGACTCGCCAAGGGAAGAGCGCCGGATGGAGAATCAATACTTGCCGGATCGTCATTACCGACCACTTTCAAACTTTATCCTTGCTTCCCCAATCCATTCAACAGTCAAGTCCAGATCACGTTCGATCTGCCTGAATCAGGGAAAGTGGATGCGGTTGTGTATGACATACTCGGACGGCCCGTGAAAACGCTGTTCAGCAGTACGAAACCGGCCGGAACCCACACCCTGACATGGAACGGGTCGAACGACAGCGGGGCTGAAGTCGTGAGCGGCGTCTACCTCCTGATCCTTCAAACGGGTGCAACGCGCTCTCAGCAGAAGCTCGTTCTGATGAAGTAACCTTCCGAAGGGTGGCTTTAATGGAAGGTTGGACTGCAAGAAACATCTTGCGAGAAAAAGAAAAAATACCTATAATAGAGGAGAAATCACCATGAAAAAGCTCTTTGTTATTACCTTATTGTGCGGGCTGCTGTTCTTCGCATCCAAAAGCAATACCCGCCCGGAATACTGGGAGTACACAGCCATTGCCTACGTTTACGACCACGAGGACAATCCAATGCCAAACATCAGAGTAAATCTCTGGGTTAGTGCATGGGACGGAGAAATAAACCTCTCCGGCGAAGCGAATGGATACACCAACCAATACGGCTACGCCATTGTGACCTACTACATCGACGGTGAATACGATCCTGAATTGGAACTCATGTGGGCTACCGTTATTAATCCACCGTATAGCACATATAACGCTATAGGGAATCGTACAACCTCGAGCAGTACGATATATCCAGAGTTCTGGATTTGGATCGATCTGGATGACGATGATATACGAGACGAAGTTGAGGTGCAAATAGCTGATAAGTTTAAGCCTGTATTGCACAAGCATTCTTATGATAAGCAACCAGGACTGGCAAATTTTGATGATGTTTTAAATACTTATATGACATTATCTGGTTATACCACTCAACCTCAGCAAGTATATAATGCGGATGTACCTCCAATTCATGTATGGTGGGGAACAGGTGATGGATGTTCATTCGGCCAAGGAGATATCCCGACTATATGGAAATTAAACCTTAACGATAACATGAGATACACAGGTGCAGTCTCAGGAAATCGACCTCTTTACTATCATGTTTTCAGGGATGATACGTATTATTATGTCCAATATTGGTATTTCTTAACAATGAATGATATCAGTGATATGTCAATTCAGCATACTTGGCACGAGGGTGATTGTTAACATGTTTCCATTAAACTTCTGGAATTAGAGGACAATTTCTCTCCTATAGCCGTAAATTTTTATAGACATGAAGGAGGACATACGGTACAAGCTGCTAATTGTTGGTGGTCGAGTAGTAATACAAATAGCTATAATGGGTTGGCGCAGGGATACAGTGAAGAAAGAACGCATTTACATATCTGGATTGCAGCCAATTCTCATGCATCATATAATAGAAATGATCTTGTTTATAAAATTATAGTTGACTCCTTTTTAAATGGATTAGAATTTCATGAGAACTATCAGGATAATGTAGACTATAATCCTTCTGGTTATGATTTGTATTTTCCTTATGACTATTTAGTAAAAATGGGTGAAGTGCAATGTGAAACATACTGCCAAAGGCATGGTTATTATTGGTTTATTCATTATGATCCAAAGGGTAATAGTAAAGAATGGCTTGCCTATGTTGGCCGTATCGGTGACTTTTGGACAAATGGATTAGCTTCTACTGTATCACCTAAATCTCCTGCCATGTGGGCAAATTATTCACATGAGTATTATAGTTTTACAGTAGATTGTTCGGTAGGGGGTTTTGGGAACGATAGCGATACTCATTTTTTTGGTATAGTGCACGAGGATTATTATTGGGTATCCGATTTACCAAATG
>JBDRSZ010000221.1:0-6854 GCA_043824415.1 bacterium
CGCGAAGAAAGTCATCAAGTATATCGAAGCGGAGCTTCGTTCCCTGTGCGAGCGTCCGATCTCCAAGGAGGAGCTGGAACGGACGAAATCCCAGTTGAAGAGAAGCCTCCTTCTATCTATGGAGGACAGCGGAAGCCGGATGAATCGACTCGCAAAATCAGAGGCGTATACGCAGAGATACGCAACACTCGATGAAGTCGTTTCAAGGATCGAGTCTGTTTCCGAAGAGCAAGTGCAGAATTTATCCCATGAGCTTTTTCATCGAAGACAAAGATATACGGTCATCTTAGAGACTCAATAATAAATTTTACCTTCGACCCAATAGATCAAGGAGACTATTCCCATGACAACGCTTTCTGTTTCACAAAGAGGTCGGAATACTCCCACATCGCCCATCCGGAAACTCGCTCCGTACGCAGATGCAGCGAAAGCCAAGGGCGTGCATATTTTTCATCTCAACATAGGACAACCCGATATCCCGACTCCGAGAGAATTTTACGTCGCTTTGGAGGCGTTTAAAGAACGTGTATTGGCTTACGGACCGTCTAACGGATTTCCGTTTTTCCGTCAGAGTTTGGAGAAGTACTATCGACGATGCGGGTACAGTCAGATCGAGCAGCAGGATATTATGGTCACAACCGCGGGAAGCGAGGCGGTCTTGTTCTCCATCATGGCCGTGGCTTCCCCAGGGGATGAAATCATTGCGTTTGAACCCTTCTACCCGAATTATAACGGATTTGCTCAGATGGCCGGTGTGACGCTCGTTCCAGTGAGCACGGACCCGGAATCTGGGTATCATCTGCCGAATCGCGATTTGATCGAAACAAAAATCAGCAAAAAAACGAAGGCTATTCTCATCAATTCGCCCAACAATCCTACGGGCACGATCCTCAGACGCGATGAGTTGGATACCATCAAAACACTGGCCGTAAAACACAATCTTTTCATCCTTTCGGATGAAGTCTACAGAGAGTTTGTATTCGAGGGGACTCATACAAGCGTGCTCGTTTTTCCCGAAATCGCTCAGCACGCCGTGCTCATGGACAGCCTGTCGAAGCGATACAGCGCCTGCGGCTCCCGCATCGGCTGTATCGTCAGTAAAAACTCAGAAATCATGGAGACCGTTCTGAAATTCGGACAGGCGCGTCTCTGTCCACCCACTCTTGAACAGGTAGGCGCTGCCGCTCTCGTGGATGAAGGCGATAAGTATTTTAAGGAGATGCTCACCGAATACAACAAGCGCAGGGATACGGTCTATGAGAAGTTGATGCGTATTCCCGGCGTTCACTGTAAGAGACCTGAAGGCGCTTTCTACCTGATGGTTACATTTCCCGTCGAGGACATCGAAGACTTTGCCCGCTGGCTTCTGACCGATTTTCAAGTCGATGGCGGGACGACAATGATGGCCCCAGGCCCCGGTTTTTATGCGACACCCGGCAAGGGGAGGCAGGAAGCGCGAATTGCATACGTGCTGAACACGGATGATTTAAAGAAAGCAGTCCACGTATTGGACAAGGGGCTTTCCGTTTACAAAACGAAATAGGCTGTGTTTGGGGAATGCTTCTCATAACTTCGTCCCTGTGTTGACATTCCATAAAATAGATGATTCGTTCGAGTGGGGTGTCACACGAACGACGCCGTCCCAATTCAGAAGGATTCTTGAATTCCTGAAATACGAGGGGTACGAATCAATCCCACTCAAAATGCTGCGGCATCCGAATTTCGAACTGCCGTCGAAACCTATCGTGCTGACGTTTGACGATTCCTATGAAAGCATCTATACTCACGCTTTTCCTCTGATGATGGAGATCGGTTTTAGGGGGACTGTGTTTATAATTACCGGATATGTCGGGCAGATGAACACGTGGGATGTCAATCTGGGATGGAAAAAATTCAAGCATCTCTCTTGGGATCAGATACTCCAGATGCAAAAAAAAGGATTTGAGCTGGGATCGCATACTGTGCACCATCCTGATCTGACATGGTTGAATCCGTTTTATATGCGGAGCGAACTCGACCGTTCGAAGAAAAAGATTGAAGATAAAACAGGCGAGGAGGTTCGCTTCATTTCTTTCCCATTCGGAAGATACAACAGGCATGTCATCGAAACGGCTTTGGACTGCGGATACGAAAACGGGTGCGGATTCTGGATACGGAAAAAGGATAAAAAAAGAAAAGAAACGTTTGTATTCGAAAGAAAAGCTTATTATCTTTTTGATGGTCTCTGGAATCTGAAGGCAAAGCTGAATCGAAATGCCTGGACGTCATTTGAGGATGTAAAATTACGCATCGTGAACTATTGTTCGCACGGATCATCGCTCGTGAAACGAACGAAGATCGAATTTGAATAACGCGTTTTGATATTTTCTATTTTTTAAACAAGACAATGGGTGGTCCAAAAATACAAAAGCTTTACTACTCCACGCACGAAATCAGCGAGGAAGTGAAAGTCCCTCCGTATGTATTGAGGACGTGGGAACTCAAGTATCCTTATTTGAATCCGCCAAAGAGTAAATCTGGACGGAGGATGTACAGAGAGAGCGACCTGAATCTCGTCTTAATGATCAAGAAATTCAAGGATGCGGGTCAGTCTGATATGAAAATCCGCAATCTGCTCATCGAACGCCGACGGGGCAAACGACGTAGGAATGAAGATTCAGTAGATAACATACAGAAACGGAATCTGAACCAAAAAATGCTATCGGAAATAGACACTGGCTTAAGGGACATATTAACGACGATAGACGGGGCGTAATAGGTCATCTTGTCTGTGAAAGAATATATTCGCTGTCCGTCCTGCGGGAGTAAAGTTGAACGTTTCAAGAATCCGATCCCCACTGTGGATGTGATTATCGAAACGGTCGACGGTATCGTGCTCATTGAGAGGAAAAATCCTCCGTTCGGCTGGGCTATTCCAGGCGGCTACGTAGAATACGGTGAGACCGTAGAAGTCACTGCGGTCCGAGAAGCGAAAGAAGAAACCTCATTGGATATCACGGACGTTCGGCTTTTCGGTGTCTATTCACATCCTGACCGGGATCCGAGGTCACATACGATTACAACTGTGTTCACAGCGAAATTTTCAGGAAAGCCCGGAGCTGCGGACGATGCGAAGCGAGTCGGAATTTTTAAGAAAGACGACTTACCGAACAAATTGGCTTTTGATCATTCGATGATTCTGAAGGATTATTTCCGTCGGAAAGAATCGATTCGCACCTGATTATTTATTATCATCTGTATCTTCTATCTTCCCATTGCAGAGAACCATTATTCACATCGACATGGATGCATTCTACGCATCCATTGAACAGCGCGATAATCCAGAGTTTCTGGGAAAACCCGTCATCGTTGGGGCTGCCCCGAAGCTGGGCAGGGGTCGCGGCGTCGTATCTGCCGCTTCGTATGAAGCCAGACGTTTCGGTATCCATTCAGCACAGCCTGTTTCGAAGGCGTATCGTCTCTGTCCGAATGGTATTTTTTTACCGGTACGCGGCAGGCGGTACGAGCAGGTCAGCCGGAAGATTATGGATATCTTTCACGAATTCACTCCCCTCGTGGAAGCCATCAGTTTAGATGAAGCGTTCTTGGACATGACTGGGACTGAAAGGCTGATGGGAAATCCTGAGAAAGCGGGGCGACAGATCAAGGCGCGCATCTGGGAGCAGGAGCAACTCAAGGCCTCTGTAGGAATCGGACCCAATAAATTGGTCGCCAAAATCGCATCGGACCTGGAAAAACCTGACGGTTTTGTGATGGTCCGGGCAGAAGAAGTACAGGATTTTTTAGCACCGCTTCCTGTCGGACGATTGTGGGGGATCGGGAAGAAGACCGAAGAGAAATTGTTCGGACTGGGCGTCTACACCATTGGTCAGTTGGCTGTTTATCCGGAAAGATCGCTGCAGGATATTTTCGGGAAAACAGGTAAAATTGTATGGAAATATTCACACGGCATAGATGACAGTCCGGTTCTCCCTTTTCGGGAAGCCAAGTCGATCAGCAATGAGGTCACATTCGATAAGGATGAAGCCGAAACGTCGATCCTGCTTGAAACGCTCCTGCAGCTTTCCGAAAAAGTTGGATACCGGTTGAGGAATCAGGAATTGATGGGGAGGACTGTCGTTTTAAAGGTCCGATTTTCCGATTTCTCGACATTTGTGCGACATGCAACACTTCCGAAACCTTTTTTCTTCAGCGAGACGATCTATCGAGAGGTGTATCGGCTCTTCGAATATATCGATTTGAATCAATCCATTCGTCTGCTGGGCGTGGGTGTTACGCAGTTGTCTTCTGCCGGAGAGGAGCAAATGGATATTTTCGAAGAGGAGGATAATAAGCGAAAGCGTGCCTCTGAAGCGATGGATGGGTTGAAGGAGCGGTTTGGAGAGAGGGTGATAGGGAGGGGATTTTCGTCGAAGCAAAAGGATTTGGAACCTTAGACAATTTAAAAATATAACGAAGACATTGCTTTCGATTGTCTGATTCATTAAATTGAATGCGAGATACTTTATTGAAGATGTTTTAAGAGAAAGGAAAGAATGATGCCAAAAGATATTCAAAAGAGAATAGTGATTGATCCTAAGGTGATGGCAGGAAAGCCTGTGATAAAAGGAACACGTATACCCGTTGAACTCATTCTTAAAATGTTAGCTCAAAATATATCTGGAGTTGAGATCATCCAGGAATATCCCGTCATCAAACATGAAGATATCCAAGCTGCACTCCTCTATGCTTCTGATGTCGTGAGCCATGAAGACTTATATCCTCTTGAATTCTCGGGAGCAAAACATTGAAGTTTTTAGTGGACGAGAGTGCCGGTAATTCTATTGTAAATTTGTTACGCTCTCTCGGGCACGATGTCTTATCTATTGCAGAAAATTATTCTGGAATCGATGATACCGAAGTATTATCGATTGCATTCAAAGAAGATCGAGTACTCATTACAAACGATAAAGATTTCGGCGAACTTGTTTATCGATTCTCGTTGCCCCATAAGGGAGTCATCCTTCTTAGACTACAAGATGAGAGCACTTCAAATCGAATCGAGGTTGTTCATTCCCTCCTACAAAATTATACAGATCGAGTAGCCGATAATTTTATCATAGCATCAGAAAATAAAATCCGCATTCGATACAAATAACGCGATCGAAAAAAAGCGTGACAGTGGAACGAAGTGTATCCGAAACGGTGGAGGCGTTGAAGGAGCGATTCAGGGAGAGGGTGATTGGGAAAGGATTTTCAGCCACCAAGAAGTAGAAAAAACCTCCCGAAGGTTCTAAACCTTCGGGAGGTTTAAAACTTAGGTGTCGCCTACCTTTGAGGTGGACGACACCTTATAGGATTCTTTAAAAAAATTCTTGACTATTCAAGTTTTTTCTATTATCATAAAGCATAACGATAATAATTTTTGTAATACATTTCAATAGGAAGGGTAAAAATGGATACCATAGTATCAACAAAAGGGGCGGTTGTTATACCAGCCGATATAAGGAAAAAACTTGGAATTTTACCTGGACGCAAAGTTTCGGTTATTGAAGTTCATGGGAAAGTGCAAATCATACCGTTGTCTGATGATCCGGTAACATCATTGCGCGGGTGTTTGAAAGGTTCCAAGCCCGTTCAAAAAATGATTGAGGAAGCACGAGATGCTGATACTGTTCACGAAAGTCATTTGATATCCGATGAAAGGTGACCAGGACTAATGGGAAATGAAATAAAAGAAACGATTGTTCTTGACAGTTTTGCACTGCTTTGTTTTCTGAAAGACGAGAAAGGGTCGGATGAAGTCGAAAAAATAATTCAATCTGCTTATTCAGGAATATGTCGATTGATGATGAGTACGATGAATTTTGGAGAAGTCTTTTATATTCTTTGCCGTGAAAAAGATGTAGAATTTGCTTTAAGGGAAGAAGCAGAGATTGTTCGGCTGCCTATTGAGTTTGTCGAAGCGGATTGGGATTTGATTCGGGAAGCCGCCATGATTAAGACAAAATATCCCATGGCTTTTGCCGACTGTTTTGCAGCTGCGGTGGCACACCGCACAAATGCATCGATTATGACGGGTGATCCTGAATTCAAACTTATTGAAAAAGATGTAAAGATACGCTGGCTTAATAAATGAAATCTTGAGATAGATGTTGGCTTAAAATGTATCTGGAGCAGAGATCATCAGAGAGTAAAATCCGCATTCGATACAAATAACGTGATTGAAAAAAAGTGTGACAGTGGAACGACGTGTTTCTGAAGTGGTGGATGGGTTGAAGGAGAGGTTCGGGGAGAGGGTGATTGGGAAGGGATTTTCAGCCACCAAGAAGTAGAAAAAACCTCCCGAAGGCTTAGAACCTTCTGGAGGTTGAAAACTTAGGTGTCGCCCACCTGTGAGGTGGACGACACCTACCATTTTAGAATATCATTTATTTCATCAGCAACATCCGAATCGTCTGGCTGTAAGTACAGGCGTGAATTCTTGCTAGATAAATACTTCTGGATACTATTCTCCAGTTACGATTTAAAATCGTCTACTGATTTGACGTAAGATAAGCATGTGGTCCGTACGGTCTCTCCGGCCAGGTCCAATAGTCTGGGTTGTTTAACTGGGGATAGTAGGCCCAGTCTGCCTTCCTGACTGACTTCACTGTGAATAAAGGATTTCTCCAATCCCATTTACCTGTAGGCGCCTGAACAGTTATAATTCCTCCTACGGAAGGCCCTCCTCTACGAATACTCGAATTACCGGACCAATATCCATAGGCGTATACACCATCCAACGGATTCCCCGTCTGATCTACGACATTTATGGAAGCGGTAGCCTTCTTACCCGCATCTATTGTGACTTCCTCAACGTGGCATGTGCCATC
>JBDRSZ010000222.1:0-2548 GCA_043824415.1 bacterium
CTGCAAGTGACAAACCAAACACAACGAGAACAATGACAGCCATAATCCTGGATGGTCGGAATAACCGTTCCTTCCCAACTAAGGTATCTATATTTCGATCGAAGAACAGCAGCCTTCTCAGGATCAGTAAGAATAGAAAGATATCCAGTAAGCTGATCGTTATTCCGTTCGCAATGCCGCTGTGTTCAACGCTCAGCAAATGTTCATCGAAAAAAAGGACGACAGAGATACACAAACTGAGAAGGATGAGCGGTTTTGAAAATTTCGAAACGACAATTAAGAACGTAAAGGCAGCTCCGCAGATGAATGCCACGATCATTTTTAATCCAAAATCGGGCAGAATGAGTGTAAACTTCCCAACGATGATTCCCATCAAACAAGCCAGTAAGCAGAGGAAACTTCCTGTTTGCTTATTTAAAAACCTGGTTTTAATCCAGCCTCCTTCTGTCATTGAAAAGTGATTAAAAGAATTCATTAACGTCTGGTCGTCTTCAGTTAGAATCCTCTCCTTTTCTATCTGACGATCATTACCTTTTTACAGTGCGTAATATTTCCCACAATCATGTGAATGAAATAAACTCCCGAAGGCAACGGAGCTCCTGAAGCGTTTCGTGGAAACCACGACAAGTTTCGCGTGCCCCTCTCTTCGACCGCATCCACCAGAGTCTCGATCCGTCTTCCTGTCACGTCCAGGACATGAATAGTAACGTGGGATTTTTCAGGAATATGATAGACAATGTTGGTTGTCGGATTACATGGATTCGGGTACACGTCCAAACCCATGTCGGATGGGACTGAGAGCGCGGTTTTTACTCCCGAAGTAGACTGTAATGCATCAAACCTGTCCTGAGCTGGCAGTGTCGCGCTTTCATCACCGTTGGGTCCGAAAAGGGGCCAGGGTTTATCTTCCAGAAATTCAGGTTTTGTGCCATAGTAATATGAATTAGGGATCTGATAATCAGCGATCTCAGGATCCCATTCCACGCTTCCTTCGAAAACATTTCCATGAATCATTGTATTTAGAATCGTTGAATCCAAGACAATCTTCTGAAATGACGTGCAGAAAAGATTGCCGACAACATTCTGTCCGTGCGAATACTCCTGGATAGTGAGGTTTCCCGATACAATCCGGTTTCGGAAAAAGGTATTCCCTGGACCGACAGGGCCTCCGTAATCAGACACGCTTATCTCTTCAACAACGTTCGATTCGAATAAGTTGAAGTTCGGATAATGTCCCTTTAACGAAATACAGGCGGGATGCCACGTATCCGGCACATACGGTTCGAACGAATAATTAAACGCAAAAACATTACCACTCGACCCAAGATGAACCATCATGGCATGACGAACATGTCGGAAGATATTGTCTTCGATAAGATTATCCGTAGAATGCGAACAGCAGACAACTCCGTCTCCGTAAGATATCGTCGGCAGTGAACGCGCATGATGGAAATAAGAGTGCGACACTTCACACCCATACACGGTTTCCAAATAAACATGACTCCGAGTGGCATTGAAGGTTTCTACATCATGGATGCGGCAAAAGGCTGCATTCTTCACATGGATGATCTGACCATCGCCTTGATCCGCCCTATCGAGACGCATTTTTTCTATACCCGCATACTGAACGAATCCCTGACTTCGGATCATGGGATTGAGTTCAGCCTTATAGCTGAAGTAGATGTCACGATCGAGAAATAACGTATCCCCTTGTATGGCCTCCACGATATTGATTTGACCGACTGCATTATGCCCCCAGGGATCGTAGAACCAAGAGGATAACATACATTCAGGATCATTGTCCTGTTGCATCTCGACGAATTGTCCGACGAGGAATGGACTCACATCTTCAACGACAAGTTTTCGAGAACCTTTTACATATCCCGACTGGAGATGAATCCAATCTCCCCTCGAATACTTGACGATGAGTATACAGTCCGAATCGGCGTCTCCCAGGTCAAAAGTAAGATGTGTTTGATCGGGTCCCTCACCCCTCAAGAGGATTCCCCGATTGATGGTCACTGTGTTGCGTAAAAAATAGTGTCCCGCGGGTATAAAGACAATCCCCCCCTCTTCAGGAAGTGCTGCGATCGCTTCCACAAAAGCCGGATGATCGTCAGTCACACCGTCACGAACGGCCCCAAAATCCATTACATTGACAGTATAGATTTTTTCAGGAAATTGACCTGGAATGCCGGGCTGCCACTCTATTTTTCTTTCCGGTGATAAGATTTCCGCTGGTATCGGTTTAAAGCATAAACTTCCGATGATGCATACACCCAGTATGATTCTTCTTTTCATTTTCTCCGTGCTCCAATGGTGAATGATAGCCATTAACATAACTTCAAACTTGTAGCAGATGAATTACTCTCAATAAATTTTTAATTTGTATTTCTTAATCATATTCCAATCGTTAATTGCAAAATGCTTGCCAATTTACTACCCGACATCATGAATGTATATATTTATTTCAACATAGAAAAACGCCTTATAACTTAACGAGTAACGGTTGATAGCAAAATGAACGTGCACCCCCTTTAAGGGGCTT
>JBDRSZ010000223.1:0-8271 GCA_043824415.1 bacterium
CGTCCACGGTCAGTCTTGGCGAGGTGGATACGATAGCCGCGCATCCGGCGTCGTCTTCGCATCGGAAGATGAGTCCGGAGTACCGGGAAAAGTACGGAATCACGGATGGGCTGATCCGGCTCTCCGTTGGGATTGAAGATGTTAAGGATTTGAAGGAGGATTTAGAGCAGGCGCTGGGTTGTATTTAATTTCCTGTTTAATTGGATTCGGGAATCGTCATCAAAATGAGTAAGCATCGGAAATTAGTTTCACGCATCTTAGCGGGCAAGTCCGATGCAAACATACGATATATCCGAAAAAGAAAAAAGCTGCTGTGATTGGATGAATGATGGCGAGTCGAGCGAAAGATTGGTTGCGTCAGGCAAAGCGTGATTTATCTCACGCTGAAGAAGACGCAAAAATCGGTTTTTATGAATGGGCATGTTTCAGTGCACAACAGGCTGCGGAGAAGGCAGTGAAAGCACTATTTCAGCATCTTCATGCCCAGGCGTGGGGGCATTCGATTACGACACTGATACGAGGAATGATCGATAGTTATCCTGAGGCAAAGGAATTATTGTCTGTCGGAAAGAAGCTGGATAAATATTATATTCAACCCAGGTATCCGAACGGATTTGATGAGGGAACGCCTGAGGATTATTTTACGGAAGAAGACGCTTTGGAGGCGATCACAAATGCGCGTCGAATCATCGACTTCTGCGGGAATCGAATACCTGAATAAAAAAGATGTTCTGCCAAGTTTAAGGAAAGCAGCGAGAACGTTGAAAAAAAATCCGAATGTCATTTCGGTCAAATTATTCGGATCTTTGGTCAGGGGAGATTATGTTCCGGGCAGCGATGCGGATATTCTGATTGTCTTGAAGCATGATGAGAGGAGAATGATCGACCGCATTCCAGAATATCTGGATTTTTTCGATGACGTGACTTTCCCCGTTGAGTTATTCCCGTATTCAGAAGCAGAGTTGACGCGTATGGAAGAACGGGGAAATCCATTCATTAAAGAGATATTGTGTACAGGAGTAGAGTTGTAGGATGAATTATCGATGACTGCATCTGAAGTACGCCAATCGTTTTTGGATTTTTTCAAGAAATACAACCATAAGATCGTTCCGAGCGCGCCCGTCGTTCCGCCGGACGATCCGACGCTTTTATTCACGAACGCGGGGATGAATCAATTCAAGGATGTGTTTTTGGAGACGGGGACGAGGCCGTATAAGCGGGCGGTGGACGTGCAGAAGTGCATTCGCGTGAGCGGGAAGCACAACGACCTTGAGGAGGTTGGACACGATACATACCATCATACGTTTTTCGAGATGATGGGGAATTGGTCTTTTGGCGATTATTACAAGAAGGAAGCCATCCTGTGGGCGTGGGAGCTTGTAACGGATATCTGGGGTCTTTCGAAGGACCGCATATGGGCTACGGTCTTTCGAGAGGACGATGAAGCCGAGACTCTTTGGAAAAAAGTAACGGATATTAACGCATCTCAAGTCCTGCGATTCGATGAGAAAGATAATTTTTGGGAAATGGGAGAGACCGGACCGTGCGGGCCCTGTTCGGAAATCCACATCGATTTGGGCGAAGGTTTCTGCGACAAGCAGCATGTTCCCGGTCACGTGTGTGAGGTGAACGCCGGCTGCGCCCGCATCATCGAACTCTGGAACCTTGTTTTCATTCAGTACGACCGCGATGAATCCGGGGTACTCACACCGCTCCCTGCGAAGCATGTGGACACAGGCCTTGGGCTGGAAAGGACAGTAGCCGTTCTTCAGGGGAAAAGGTCGAATTATGAGACCGATCTTTTCATGCCCATTCTCGAGCGGATCGCCGGCCTTACGGGCAAGCCTCCGGGCGATGACGAGACGCTCCCCTCTTTTTGCGTCATCGCGGATCATATCCGTGCGTTGACGTTTGCCGTGACGGACGGGGCGATTCCATCGAACGAGGGAAGGGGATACGTCCTTCGCCGAATTCTTAGGCGGGCGGCCAGATACGGACGGAATTTGGGGATGCACAAGCCTTTTATCTATGAATTGGTGCCCACTGTTGTCGATGTGATGGGAAAGGCGTATCCCGAATTGGCGGAAAGGGCACAGCATACGACGCTGGTCATCAAGGCGGAGGAAGAGCGGTTCAACGAGGTGCTCGACCGGGGAATAGAAATTTTTGAGGACGTGGCTGCCGCGACATTGAGGAAGGATCACAAGGTCATTTCGGGCGCGGATGTTTTTCGGTTGTACGACACGTACGGATTTCCGCTGGACCTGACGCAGCTCATGGCACGGGAGAAGGGGTTGGGAATAGACGAATCGGGATTTGACAGGGAATTGGAAAGTCAGAGGCAGAGGGGAAGAAAAGCGGGTAAATTTTTCACAACCGGATCGGGTGAATGGGAAGAAGTGTCGATGGGAGACGATTCGGAATTCGTGGGATACGAGACAACGACAACGGAAGCGGAGATTCGGAAATACCGCAGAGAAGGAGAACGGATCGTTGTTCTTCTGAGCAGGACTCCTTTTTACGGGGAAACAGGCGGTCAGGTGGGGGATACTGGAGAAATTGTGGGGGACGGATTCCGGCTGCGGATTGAGGACACGCAGAGAGATGGGGATCGTATTCTTCACTCGGGTTCTTTTATTGAAGGAGATTCGATTGGAAATCCTTCGGTTGAAGTTCGGGTTGACAGTGGATGTCGGATTTCTACGGCGAGGAACCACACAGCGACGCATCTCCTTCATAAGGCGCTCAAAGAAGTGTTGGGAAATCATGTGAACCAGGCGGGTTCGCTCGTGGCACCGGATCGATTGCGTTTCGATTTCACGCATTTCGAAGCGATGACGCGCGAGCAAGTGGACGAAGTCGAAAGGTGCGTCAACCTTCGCGTGAGGGCGGATCTTCCCGTAGAAAAATTTATAACCACGCTCTCAGAAGCCAAGGCACAGGGAGCGACGGCTCTTTTTGGCGAGAAGTACGGCGACGATGTCCGCGTGGTGAAGATCGATAATTACTCGAAGGAGCTCTGCGGGGGTACGCATTTAGACCGGACGGGGGAGATTGGATATTTCCGGATTCTGAAAGAAGAAGGCATCGCAGCGGGCGTCCGGCGGATTGAAGCTGTAACGGGAGAAGAAGCGGATCGCCTCTTGAGGGGAGAGAAGCATGTTCTGGCGAAAGTGGAGGCCCTGCTCCGATGCCGGAGAGATGAGATCGAAGAGCGGATCGGCTCTCTTCTCGAAGAGAAAAAGATGTTGGCGTGCAAGCTGAAGAGTGCTCATAAGGAGTCGTCCTCTTCTTCTTTAGAACAGATGCTCCAGGATTCGGAAGAGGTCGATGGGATTCGGATCGTCAGGTCTTCTGTGGAAGTGGAAGGCGTCGAAGAACTACGGGCTTTGGGAGATGGGCTGCGAGAGCGGCTAAAATCGGGCGTGGGTGTTTTGGGAATGACAATGGGAGAAAAAGTCCATATTCTCTGCGTTGTAACCGACGATTTGATTAAAGGCAAGCATCTCAAGGCAGGAGATGTCGTGAAGGAGGTTGCATCTATTGTGGGCGGTAGCGGCGGCGGTAAGGCTCATTTAGCCTTGGCCGGCGGGAAGGAAATCGGCAAGCTCGGGGAGGCGCTGGATCGTGTGCCTGAGATTGTTCGGTCGATTTTAGGAACGTAGAGGGGCATTTACTATTGATGATGACGGTCTATCAAATGCTGCTGGATGTGAGGGGGAAAAAAGGAGCGGGCTTTTTAGTCCTTCTGGATCCTGATAAAAGAAGTGTGGAGGATCTTGTTTCCGTCGCGAGAAAGTGTGAAGATCGAGGCGTGGACGGGCTGCTCATCGGCGGGAGCGTGCTCCTCTCTGCCAGACTCGACGATGCGGTGAAGTCGATCAAGGAGGCGGTCTCCATTCCTGTGATTCTGTTTCCGGGGAACGGCCGCCAGCTCTCGATGCATGCGGATGCCGTGCTTTTCATGAGTCTGATCAGCGGCCGGAATCCTCAGTATCTTATTGCGGAGCAGGTGCTGTCGGCTCCAACGGTTCGAGAACTTGGTCTGGAAGCGATCCCGACAGCGTATATGCTCGTGGAGTCGGGGAGGATGACTTCCGTTGAGTTCGTGAGCAATACAAAGCCCCTTCCAATGCGCAAGCCGGAGATTGCCGTAGCCCATGCGTTGGCTGCGGAGTATCTGGGCTTTCGATGCGTCTACCTGGAAGCCGGAAGCGGAGCTGAGCTTTCGGTGCCTGAGGAGATGGTCCGAGCCGTGTGCGAGTCAGTCTCGATCCCTGTGATTGTAGGCGGCGGCATCCGGACACCTGAAGATGCGAGAGCGAAAGTGGAAGCGGGGGCCTCGTTCATCGTAGCGGGCAATATTTTTGAGGAGGAAGGGAATCTTTCGCTGCTCGGCACTTTTGAGAGTGCGATCCATTTTAAAAGTCATCTATATTGATGCCCTATGGGAATTATTTTGTCGCGATAAAAATCCTGGTTGATGATCATGATCGATATTCATGCACATATTCTTCCCGGAGTCGATGACGGCCCTCGTGATTGGCAGGAATCCCTGGCCATTCTTCAAAGAGGAAGGGCCGACGGAATTCGAGGAGTCGTCTGCACTTCGCATGTGCTCGACCGGCTGGATGCTGAAGTCGAGCGGACATTGATCCAAAAATTCAAGGCGTTGGAGAAAATCGTCCAGGAAAACGGGCTGGATATCCGTTTGTGGTTGGGCTCGGAGATTCATTCCCAAACGAAATTCGATCTTACATCAAAAGTAGCCACGGTGAACGGCAACGGAAAGTATCTTTTGTTCGAACTGCCGCTGGGAGAGCTTCCTCAGGATGTAGGAGATATTCTCTTTCACATATCCATGGAGGGTGTGACTCCTATTCTTGCGCACCCCGAACGGAACACGGTGATTATGCGGAGACCGGAAACGGCTTTCGACTTTGTTCGGCGGGGCGTTCTTCTTCAGCTCAATGCGGGGAGCATCACGGGTGATTTTGGAAAGAAGGTGAAGGGAATCGCGACTCTTCTTTTGGACCATCGCTGCGTGCACTTCGTGGCTTCGGATTGCCACAGCGTCAGAAACCGCCCAATGGTTCTGAGCAAGGCCTATCATGTAGTAGAGAGACGATGGGGAAGAGAGACGGCCGAGCGTCTGTTCCGGTCGAATCCCTACAAAGCGGTTATGGGTGAAGAGATCGTCTCTCAGACGCCTGTTGTATATGCTGAAAGGAAGAGCAGAGCGGGCAGAATTTTTGGAGCCCGACTGATAAAAAACAGGTCGCATGCCGATGGATAGAATGGAATCGATCATTCGGGAGGGATTGCTGGCGAGCGCTCGCGTGAAGTCTGAGATGGCTGAGTCCGGTGTGGATTCGATCCGAATGGCCGCGGAGAGGTTGATTCGTTCTCTTAAGTCCGGGGGGAAGATCCTGTTATGCGGGAATGGGGGGAGCGCTGCGGACAGCCAGCACATCGCGGCGGAACTCATCGGACGCTTCGGTATGGAACGGAAAGCCATGCCGGCGATTGCGCTGACGACGGATACATCGATTCTCACTGCTGTGAGCAACGATTACGGATACGAAGAGATTTTTCGCAGACAGGTCGAAGCTTTAGGTAAAGCAGGCGATGTTCTCGTCGGAATAAGTACGAGCGGCCGGTCGAAGAACGTGGTCCTGGCGATGGAGAAAGCGAAGGCACTGGGAATGACGACTGTCGCCCTTGCGGGTTCGGAAGAAGGTCCGATGACGCGCGTCGCCGATGTCGCCATCCGCATTCCCGCTTCAGAATCCGCGAGGATTCAGGAGGGGCACATCGCAGTCGGCCATATTCTATGCAATCTTGTAGAGCAGCATTTTTTCGGAAGAGAAGGGGAATGAGTGATTGTCGGATCAGCATGATGCTTTTTTCAAGAACCGTTTCTTCTCACATTCTTCCTAATGCAGGATGCTAACGTTTGTTCACACGATCGTACTCGTGGGACTCGCAGGTGTAGTCCTTCCAATAGTCATTCATCTTTTCGCCCGCCAGAAAGTCCAAAAAATCGCTTTCAGCAGTACGGTATTCCTCAGGAACATCCAGAGCCAGAAGATGCGACGGATGAAGCTGCGACAGATGGTTCTTTTAATCCTGAGATGTCTCATCGTATTTTTTTTCGTTATGGCATTTGCCAGGCCGACGCTCCGGACTCGGGACGGTCTGGGCAAAGGCAGGGCGGCGAGTTCCGCAGTCATTTTAGCGGACAATTCCTTGAGCATGGGAAGGGAGTCGCTCTTTCAAGAAGCCGGTGAAAGAATGTCCGCGGCATGCAACGTATTCAGGGAAGAAGATGAGGCCGCCCTTCTCTGGACTGCGTCGAGTAGGGATGCAGAGCCAGGGTTTACGCACGACATTGAGGGGCTTCGGGAGGCCCTGCGGAGAGGTGACGTTTCCTGGGAAAGGGGGAATATGGCTGATGCGTTTGGGAAGGTAACGGAGATTTTGACCGCATCGCCCAATGTCAATCGGGAGATCTATCTCGTCGGAGATTTGCAGGCCACGGGTTTCATGGGTTCTGTTGACAGCATGTTTTCCAGCCCGTGGAAAGGAACACTTTTCGTTCTTCCTGTTTCCGGAGGCGTAGAGAACACGGCAATCGTCGGTGGTGGCGTGGAGAATGCGATTCTGCAGCAGGGAACGCCTCTGCGAGTTTTTTCGGATGTAAAGAATTTTGGCAAGAAAGCGGTAGAGAACCTCCTCGTTCGATTTTTCATGAGAGGGGAGGCAGCAGCACAGAAAGAAATACGCATCGGGGCGAGTGAGACGAAGAGGGTGTCGTTTCAGTTGATGCCGGAGGGAGGCGGCTGGGTATGGGGGTCGTTCCGAATTGAGAAGGACGAGCTTATAGGGGACAACGAATGGTTTTTTACCTGCTGGATTCCCGAACGCATCAGGGTCCTGTGCATCGGGAAAACGCAGGAGGATGTGGACCCGCTGAAACTCGCGCTCGTTCCCGATGGAGAAATGCAGAGGGTTTTCGATGTCTATATTGCAGTGCATGGGGAGAATTGGATTCGCCGGATCGATGAGACGGATATGTTGTTTTTCTCAAACTATCCGTCGTTCAGTCCGGATGAAGCGGATGGATTGCAGCGTTTTGTGGAGGGGGGTGGGGGCGTGTTCTTCCTGATGGGCGATCAAGTGGATTTACGCAACATGACTGCCTCGTTTTTCGTACCTGTGACGGGAATGACGCTGGGGAATGTAATGGGCGATGGAGGAAGAGAGGGGGGGCATCTCACTTTTGAGACAGTGGACTTCGATCATCCGCTCTTCGAGGGAGTGTTCGAGAAGGGCAAAGAGAACATCCAATCTCCGCATTTGTACCGCGTTGTGGAAGTAATGGGAAAGAAATATCAAAAGATAATCGGCCTGAGTGATGGGAAGCCGTTTCTCATAGAGGTCAAAGTTGGCAGCGGAACGGTGTTGCTGGCGGCGAGCGGAGTACAAAGGACTTGGTCCGATTTCGCATACTCGAGCATTTTTGCTCCTCTTGTCTCTCGAAGCGCAGCCTATTTTTCATCGCCGCAGATGGAAAAGACGGACGTGAGGACGGTCGGTGAATCAGTCGTGCTTTCCGCGAGTGCGGAGGACATGGAAGCTTCGTTTCGTGTCGTGACACCCTCCGGACGGGAGGAACTCATCTTTCCCGAAGCGGACAGAGACAGAGTAAATTTGAGATTGCCAACCACGGAGACGCCAGGAATTTACAGGTTTTATCGGGGCGAGACGCTCCTCGGACTGGCGGCCGTGAATGTGGATCCGAAGGAATCGGATTTCCGTCCTGTTTCGGAAGAGCGACTGAAAAAGATGTTTCCTGAAGCGCGCATCGAAGTGGTTCACGAAGCGGAGGCACTGGAATCGCGGATTCTCCGAACGAGATGGGGGAGAGAGCTTTGGAGGGAGTGTCTGCTCTTGGGAGCGCTCATTCTCATCGTGGAGATGCTGATCGCGCGGGAGGGCAGGAAGACATCATTATCGGAATCATTATAAAAGGGGATAAATGAAGGAGGTGTATTCATGGACCTCATCGGACGAAACAGTCCATGTCCATGCGGAAGCGGCTTAAAATATAAAAATTGCTGTTTGAGCAAGAAAGCAATTACGTCTGCGGATTATCTATGGCACAAGCTGAGAGATGTCGATAATAAGCTTGTCAAGGAACTGATGGAGCATTTGGGCCATTTTTATTGTGAGGATATGATCGTCGATGCGTGGACAGAATTCATGTTC
>JBDRSZ010000224.1:0-13368 GCA_043824415.1 bacterium
AGGCGGAAAACGATCGTTCGATCCGACTGTTTGGCGGGAAGCTGTCGCAGCTCACGATGCGTGGGAATCCCGCTTCTGCGATCTCGGTCCTGTCATGATTCTCGGTTCACGTCCAATCGACCGCGGAAATAAACGTCTGAACGAGGCTTTTGTTTGGGACACGGATTCCGGATACAGGACGGTGCATACGAAACGATATCTGCCCGATGAAGATGGATTTTGGGAGGCTTCCTGGTATGACAGGAGCAATGAAGATTTTTTACCCGTCGTCGTGCAGGACGTAAAGATCGGATTCGTGATCTGTACGGATATCTGGTTTTTTCAGCATGCGCGGGCTTATGGAAAAGATGGCGTGCATTTCATCGCGCATCCGAGGGCTACGCAGGGAATGAATTCGGACAAGTGGTTATTGGCAGGACGAACCGCTGCTGTGGTTTCGGGCGCGTTCTGTATCTCCTCGAATCATATCAATCCCCGGGGGAAAGGATCGCAGTTGGGCGGCATGGGATGGATCATCACACCGGAAAGCGAAGTTTTAGGAGTCACGTCGCGTGATCAACCTTTCCTAACGAAGGACGTCGATTTGCGCGAGGCCGATCGTGCCAAGCGAACCTATCCGAGGTATGTTGTCGATGATGTTTGAGTTGTTTCCCATCGATGTGTCCGTGGACATCGTTTGATCGCAGAAGAATAGTGAGACGTTTCGTGGCGAGGAGGCAGCCTTGTCACAGAGGACAGCCTTCTAAAAATGAGGTGTTTTTATGGAATTTACAGATAGGGTCGTGCTGGTGACGGGCGCGTCCCGCGGTATCGGTCGAGCTGTTGCACAGAAATTCGCGGACAGAGGGGCGCGGATCGTTGTTCATTACAATCGGAACAGAGCGGCTGCTGAGCAGACACTCGACTCTCTCCGAGGCGATTCGCACATCATCCTACAAGCCGATTTGGCAGATCCGAATGGCATCAGCCGTCTTGTCGATGAGGCTGTCCGTGAGAAGGGCAGGATCGATGTTTTGGTGAACAACGCCGGGATCTACGAGCTGCATCCACCGCAGGATGTAAACTACAAGACGTGGCAGGATGCATGGAACCGGACGCTGGGAACGAATCTTGTGGGTCCGGCGAACGTCTCATTTTTAGTTATTCAACATATGCTGAAGCAGGGCGGAGGAAGGATTGTGAACATTTCGTCGAGGGGCGCATTTCGGGGAGAGCCGGAAGCCCCTGCGTACGGAGCCAGCAAGGCCGGCCTGAATGCAATGAGCCAGTCTTTGGCGAAGGCGCTCGCGCCTTTCAACATCTATGTCTTCATCGTCGCACCGGGATGGGTGGAAACGGACATGACCGAACCTTACCTGTCGGGACCTGAGGGAGATGCGATTCGGAATCAAAGCCCGCTGGGGCGTGTGGCCCAGCCCGAAGAAGTCGCACACACGGTGCTGTTTTTGGCGTCGGAAGACTCGGCGTTTCTCACCGGATGTATCGTGGATGTCAACGGAGCGTCGTATTTGAGGACATGATTTTATGCCTTTTTTGGCATTATGAAAGTGCGACGCACGTCCCAGGTACGTCGCACTTTTTAATGAGCATGCTTTGCTCATGTGATGACTCGGACACGGCTGATTTGCCGCTGTTTTGATGCCGGAAAAATGATTTGCATGTTGTGGATTTTGTTGTATATTTTAATTCATGTTATTTTAATCGGAGGGTGAACATGGCTTTCTGCCCTGATTGTCGTTATGAATACAGGGATGAAATCCGGGTCTGTCCCGATTGCGGGGCCGAGCTGGTGGATGACCTGCCGGCCGAAGATGAAGAGGAAATTCCGGAAGTCCGTTTCGTTCCGCTTCCCAACCTTCCGGGTCGGGTTTATGCCGACATGGTGAAGGGAGCGTTGGAGAAGAAAGGCATTCCGTGTTTTATCCGGGCGAAGGGCGTGGGCGATGCGTACCAGTTCCCTGGAACGACGCCGATGGAAGGCGTTCGATTGTTTGTCCCAGAAGATAAGCTCGAGGAGTGTATCGAAATCCAGCATGGAATGTTGGATCATATCTGAAAGAGGGAAGCTGGAGACAGCAGACCGGAGACGGGGAAAACAAGAAGTAAGAAACAAGAGGCAAGAAATAAAAGTCAAAAGTGAAAAGGCAAAAGGCAAAAGAAAGCATGCTGATTGCTGTGAAAGGCAGTTGTATATATGACATGTTGATTCGATAAGGTGGAGACACAGAAGCGATGGCGAAAAATATATTCCAGTCGCCCAAGGGTGTGAGGGACGTCCTGCAAGATGAACAACCTTATTGGCACGCTGTGGAGGAAGCTGTCTGGCGGGTGGTTCGTTTGTACGGATACGAGCGGCTGGATCTCCCCGTTTTTGAAGAGACGGCCCTGTTCCAGAGAGGTGTCGGAGAGGGAACGGACATTGTTGAGAAAGAGATGTACACGTTCTTAGACAAGGGGGGAGACTCGATGACGCTCCGCCCGGAATTTACAGCGGGCATCGTGCGTGCTTACATCGAGCATGGGATGTCGAGTCTTCCGAAGCCGGTGAAGGTCTGGACGATGGGACCCGTGTTCCGTTACGAGCGGCCGCAGGCGGGCAGGTACAGGCAGCACATCCAGTTCGACATAGAAGCCCTCGGAGAGTTGGACCCTGCTGTTGATTTTGAAATCATGTGTGTGGCGTGGCATCTGTACGACGATTTGGGCTTTCGGGATTTGCATTTTCAGATCAACAGCATCGGCTGCGGGCAGTGCCGTCCGGATTATTTGAACCGTCTCATGGATTATTACCGCCATCATGAAAAAGAAATTTGCGAGGACTGCCGGAATCGCCTGCAGAAGAATCCGCTCCGCGTTTTAGATTGCAAACAGTCCGAGTGCCAGCCCGTCATCGATGGGGCGCCTGCGATCTCAGGATCTCTCTGCGGAGAGTGCGATGATCATTTCCGGACGTTGAGAGGGTATCTTGATGATCTGGGCTGGCCTTATCAGCTCGATCATCGAATGGTGCGAGGATTGGATTACTATACGAAGACGGTGTTCGAGGTCTGGGCGGAGGGAATCGGTGCTCAGAATGCGGTGTGCGGAGGCGGCCGATACGATGCTCTGGCCGAGGTTTTGGGGGGGCCTCCGACGCCTGCTGTGGGATTCGCCTCGGGATTGGAGAGGATCGTGCTCACGCTGCAGCATCAGGGATGTGATGTCCCCGCGCACAGGCAGCCGCGGTTATACTTTGCATCTCAGGGTGACGCGGCCAAACAGAAGGTGGTCGCGCTACTCACGGAACTCCGTGCTGTGGGCGTGGACGGAACGATGGGATTCGGGAATCGGAGTCTGAAGGCGCAGCTCAGGGAGGCCAACCGACGCGGTGCAGAGTACACCGTCATCATAGGCGAAGAAGAAATGTCCAAAGAAGGAACTCTGATAAAAACAATGGAGGGAGGCATTCAGGAATTCGTGCCCTGGGAGGATCTGGAAGCTTTTTTTGTGAGGAAGGGACTGTGTCGCGGTGAATGAACGGGAACACGTTTTTCCGACGGTACGCGGCGCTTTCCTCATCGTACTGATGACGCTGTGTTTTATCTTCATTGCGGACATCGTTTGGAGCGGTTCCTCCAACAAAGGGAAGATGCTCCTTCTGGAGTCTCTGACCCTCGCACCTGTGTTGGGATACGTCTGGGTCCGCAAGCTTTCCTTCCGAGAAGTGTTTCGATGGCATGGCGTCAAGCCCAGCGTGCTCCTCGTGAGCGGCGGTATCGGTCTGGGCCTCACGGTGATCACGGATGAATTGTCCCGCATTGTTCAGTGGTTGCTGCCCATGCCTGAAGAAATCCAGCAGACGATGGAAGCGTTTCTGCGATTCAATTCAGCGGGTGAGCTTCTGCTTGTCTTCTTGACTGTGGTCATCGTGGCCGGGTTCGCGGAGGAGATGTTATTTCGGGGATTTTTTCAGGGCACGTTGGAGCGCGTCATGGATGTGACGAGAGCCGTTCTCGCGACAGCTTTTGTGTTTGCTTTTGTCCACTTCAACCCGTGGTGGCTGGTGGAAGTTCTGATCTTAGGCGTTTTATTGGGCGTTTTGACGTGGAGGAGCGGGAGCATATTTCCGAGCGTGATAGTTCATATGGTGAAGAACGGTCTCGCCGTTGTATTCATGAACACGGACGCGTCCCGTTTGGGATGGTTTCTCATGAAGGATCACGTGTCTCCGGTGTGGGTTGCTGCGGGATTGGGAATCGTCGTGTTCGGATTCCGGATGTTTTACAGGATGACGATACCGACTGAGCAAGGATTTTAAAGCATAGTCACCAAACAACCGTATAAAAGAGTAATTGATAGGTTAAATCATTTTTTATAATAACGAGGAGGATAAAGCGATGAAAACATCCTTGAGGATAATTCTATACTTAAGTATCACTGTCACACTCGTTGCACAGCAGAAAGCGTTGAAAACCTTTCTGTCCGAGGCTCAAGCTTTGCAGGGAGAGGGGAAACTCCAGGAAGCGGTGGATCTGCTGAAAGAGGCAGTTTCTGTGTATCCCAGTATGTCGGATGCCCATCTTCAACTCGGTCTTGCGTGGGGCGCGCTGGGGCAGAAGAGCAGTCAGACGGGTGACATGATGACGGCCATGACCGCCGTGAATGAAGGATTTGCCGCGTTCGAAAAGGCCATCGAACTCGACCCGAAGAATATCGACGCCCATTTTTATTTCGGGGTGTACGGCGTGAACGTGCCGACCTTTTTCGGGAAGCTCAATCCGGGCGTGGAACACTTGGAAAAGGCCTTGTCGTTAACGCAAGAAAAAAAGCAGGAAGATTCGAAGGATCGATTGGCTGCCCTATACCGATTTCTCGGCAAGGGATACGAGATGCAAAAGAAGTATAGCGACGCCGAAGCTGCTTACAAGAAAGTTCTGGAACTGTCCTCCGAGGGTGAGAACGCGGACGCGGCCCGTACCGGACTTGAGAGTCTGAAGAAGACAGAGCCATCCGCTGAACCGAAGGCACAGAAAAAAGCACCAGAGAGTTCGAAAGTGGCTGCTCTGAAAATGAAGATAGAAAAATCACCGGATAATTTCGAGCCTCAATACGAATTGGGCAGGGTCTACTTTGATGAGAGGAATTGGGTAGAAGCGCAGAAGGCGCTTCGCAAAGCAGTCGCGTTGAATAAGAACCATTTCGACGTACAGTTTCTCCTGACGAGGGCGTTGATGGAAGATGCGATGGTCGGATACGATGAGCGGATCTACGAGAACCAGGAACTGAGGACGAATTTGGCTTTTGAGGTCACGGGGCAATTGGAGCGCGCCCTGGAGATCGATCCGTCCAACGTCGAAGCCAGGCTTTGGTATGCCGTGGGCTGCGTTCAGATGCCCTTCTTCGTCCAAAAGATTGATGAGGGATTGGCCAGATTGGATGCCATGGCCAAGGATGCAAGCTTGCCGGACAGCGTGAGGGCGGAGGCGCTCTTCCAGTTGGGTTCCGGATACCGGAAGAAGGGGCATGCGATTTGGATGAAGCTCTTGAAGGAATACCCAAAGTCGAGACAGATTCAGGGGATTTACGATGAGTTCGGGCTTCGCGAATACAGGAAAGAAGGAATAGCTGCGAAAAACGGGGCAGTTGTGGTGACGTTCCATCTCGGCTTTAAAGATGAACTCGAACCTCAAACCGCTGTCTGGGTTGAGGATGCCGACGGAAAATTCGTGAAAACACTGTACGTCTCCGGCTTCTCTGCTTTTGCGAAGGAGAAGCAGGTGAACCTTCCGAGATGGTCAGGGAACAGCAAATTCGAAACGGACGGGACGACCGGAGCGAGTATCGACTGGGGGAAGCACACCTATTCATGGAATCTGACCGGCCATGACGGGAAACGCGTCAAGGATGGAATGTACAAGGTTTTTGTGGAAGCAGCCTGGTGGCCGAGCATGGAGTACGGCAGGGCTTTGGCAGAAATACGCGTCGGTCCCGTATCCGACGAAGCGACCGCGAAGAAAGGGCCGCACATTCCGATATTAAAGGTGCAGTATACAAAGTGAAATACTCGACTTTGGTAATTTTTAGATATAAACTGAGCAACAGAATGATTTTCAAAAAAATGTCTCTTTTATCGAGGATTTGCAGAAATAATGTTTCAATCATCATCTCTCCCTTTGCGGAGAGACAAAGAGAGGGTGTTTTTAAACCAATGAATAAGACATTATTTCTGCAAATCCTATAAACCCTCACCTGACCTCTCCCTTGGAAAGGGAGAGGCAACGATTGTTCATTTTTTGAAAATCGCGTTCTTGAAGAGATAGGTTTTTTAAGATTCTCAATTTTGCTAAAGTTCAGTGAAATATCCTTCTTATAAGTAAAGGCCCTGTTTAGAATGATGAGACGGGGCCTTTCTTTATCCGGATTTATGGTCGACCATTTTTTCCTTGATTTTTGCGTATTTTATTTTTACAATCTAACAGATTCATTATCTCTACTGTCAGTATCCATCCAATAGAATTCCGAAGATGATTGTTCCTGAAAGGGGGTGAAAGCTGAGTCATCTCATTATGATGTATCAATGAAGAAGAGCATTTTTTCAGAAGGGAGGGTTCAATGAGATTTAGTAAAGTTCTATCGAGTGGGCTATGTATTTTCCTGCTTTTAGGGTCGGCAGCCGTATTAGGGCAGGATTTTCACATCAGCGCACTGGACCAGGAAGAGACGCAGCCCGCGACAGCCTATAACTTTCTGAACGACGAATTCCTCGTGGTCTAGGTGAGCCCGGGTCATAAAATCCACGGCAGGGTTCTCTCGGGCAACGGTACGCCACGCACGCCGATAATTCCTATCTTCGAAGGGGGGACGAGTAATCTCACTCCGGATGTGGCATACAATCGGGTCAACAACGAATACACGGTGGTCTGGGAGGACTGGCGGCGCGAGCTGAGCGGGCCGGATATATTCGGTATCCGCGTGAATAAGGACGGCAAGAAGATATGGTCGCCGAGATCCGAGGCAGACACGAGTTTCGCGGTCTGCGATCACGACAGCGCTCAGTGGCATCCGAAGATCGCACACAACTACAAGGACAACTGCTATCTCGTGGTCTGGCATGACGAGCGCCACAACTACCGGTATGGCTCCTACCCGGATGAGGCCATCTACGGGCAGTGTCTTTTTTGGAACGCCAATCTTCTGCCACCCCTGGATACTCCGAGTACGAAAGAAAATTTCATGATCGGGGAGGATTTGAACTATCGCGACAGGTACCCCGACGTGGCCTATCACGGCGGCTTGGGCGGAACGCTGAATGAATTTTTCGTCGTGTTTCAGCGCTTTTTCAGTATTAATATGCTCTCCAATTCCCGTATCTGGGGAGCACGTGTCAAGGGGAATAACGGCAAGCTATTGAACTCCTGGGGTATTGAGTTTGAACCGGCAAACAAACTCACGAAGACATCGGGTGGACCGCCCTGGGGCCGAGACATGGTGGTAAGCTGGGACCGAATACATCTCTGGGGCGGCGATGTTCATTACATTGACGGCAGCCCCCACGGTTGGGGCAACGATTACTGGGTGCACGGTATGGGCAAGTCCGCAAACCGCGAGCGCTATCCTGTGCCCGAGTTCATGGTCTCCTGGACTTCTTTCAAGACCGGCAATCCGGACATTATGGTGCAGCGCGTGGCCTATTTCCCGGATTCCACCGCCTATCGTCTGGGCATGAAGCAAACACAGAATGGCACGCACGTGCGGGGGCCGGATTCGAACTGGGTCGCCGTCCTCTTGGATACGGCGGGCAATTGGGCCAATCCCGCATGGCAGTGGATCACGTGGGAGCACTACGCAGCATGCAGCCATCTTGGCAAGCAGAGCTATAACGATCTCAACTATAATCAATCCACGGGTGAATTCCTGGTGGTCTGGAATGACTGGCGTCAGAGCAGCAACGCAGCGGATGTATACGGCCAGCATCTCGCCATCGATCCGGCTGACTCTTCTTTGGAATGGACAGATCCCAACGGAGTCAGGGGAGCGGACCCGGCGGTGAACACGCCCATCGCAGCCAGTCAAGCCGATGAAGGGAATTATCAATATCCGTGCGTCGCATACGGAGTGGGCAGCAACGCCTTCCTCGTGGGGTATGAGTACGATGTGGATGCGGACAATTTTGGTGTCGGTGTTCACGGTATGATGCACGCGGGGGCTCCGACCTGGGTGGAGAAAATCACGACGACGGAACAGCCCGGGAAGTTCATCCTCGTTCAGAATTATCCCAACCCATTCAATCCCGTGACGACGATCGAGTTCAGTCTTCCGATGGCGGAGCGAGCGGTCGTGCGGGTGTTCGACGCCTTGGGCCGGCAGATCGCTGTGCTGATGGACCGCGATCTGATTCAAGGGACATACCGGGTGCATTGGACCGGAGAGGATGCTTCCGGCAGGCAGGTGAGTTCGGGCATCTATTTCTACCGCATCGAAGCGGGCCGGTTTTCCGCAACAGCCAAGATGGTGCTGATGAGATAGGAATGATGAATTCAGGATTGTGTATTGTGAATTGAGAATTCGTAGTATTCCGGAACCGTAAATTTCAAATTCCCAATTCTCAAATGACAAATAAATCCCAAAATCCCAATTATCAATAATGCGTTATTGAATAGCATTGAAAAAATTCTCTACTTCACCAACGGTATTATTGATTAGGATTGAAATTTGAGCATTGGAATTTATTTGGGATTTGTCATTTGTTTTTATGATTTTTTCAGTTGATTTGTTCTTAATACTCGAGCAGCAGAATGAAAAGGCCCCATCGGATTTATCCAGTATGGGACCTTTTTAATGATGGTCGAAAAAAAAATATTGATTGTTAACTATTTTTATGATAGTTTATATAGAAATTTTTAGGTTGCACATTTTCATAGTTACAGGGGGTCGGTGTGCCCGATTTTGGAGAGCAAATCGAATCGCTTCGTCGGGAGATACGGGAGCACGATTATCGTTACTATGTTCTGAACGATCCGACGATTTTGGATTTCGAGTACGATCGGCTGATGGCGAAGCTCATCCAATTGGAGAATGAGCATCCTGAATTTGTCACGTCAGATTCTCCCACGCAGCGCGTGGGAGGCGAGCCCACCAAGGAATTTCCGACCGTTGTGCATGAAGTCCCCATGCTGAGCCTGGGAAATACGTACACCCAGGAGGAGCTTTACGAATTCGAAAAGCGACTTCTCAATTTTCTTCCCGATGAATCATTCGAATATGTGACAGAGTTGAAATTCGACGGCATCGCGGTGAGTCTGATCTACCGGAACAGCCTGCTCGTACGTGGAGCGACGCGGGGTGACGGAGAACGCGGAGACGACATCACGACCAACCTGAAAACGATTCGTTCCATTCCCCTGAAGCTTTTTTCGAAGAAAGGCTTGCCTGGAAATGTGGAAGTGCGGGGTGAAGTCTACATGACGAAAGCGGGATTCGAGAAGCTGAACCGGCAGCAGGAAACGAAAGAAGAGAAGGTTTTCGCCAATCCGAGGAATGCGACGGCGGGAACGCTCAAGCAGCAGGATCCCAGGATCGTTACCAAGAGGCCGTTGGAATTTTCGGCGTACTACATGCGTGTGCTCGGAGAGGAATTATCGGAGCCAGTCGCAATTGAGACGCATTACGACAGCTTGCATCTGCTGCGGGACTTGGGACTGCCCGTGAGCCGACACAGTGTCCTTCGAAAATCGATGTGGGAGGTGATTGATTTCTGCGGTCTCTGGGAGGCAAAGAGGGATGAGGTGCCTTACGAGATCGACGGTGTGGTCGTCAAGGTGAATTCACTCAAGCAGCAGAGGCTTTTGGGCGCTACAGCTAAAAGTCCGCGATGGGCCATCGCGTATAAATTCAAGGCGAAGCAGGCGACGACGCTCTTGAGGGCGATCCATCTTCAAGTCGGAAGAACCGGATCGGTCACGCCCGTGGCCGTGTTGGAGCCGGTGTTTCTAGCCGGCTCGACGATCAGCCGGGCCACTCTCCACAACGAGGATGAAATCCGGAAGAGGGACATCCGCGAGGGAGATACCGTTCTGATCGAGAAGGGCGGCGATGTCATCCCCAAGGTGGCTCAGGCCATTCTTGAAAAACGTCCTGCGGAGTCCAAGCCGTTTCGAATGCCGAAGAAGTGTCCTGTCTGCGGCGGTCCGTTCGTGAGGATCGAAGGGGAAGCGGCCGTTCGGTGCGAGAATATCGCCTGTCCGGCTCAGGTGCACCGGCGGATCGAGCATTTCGCTTCACGGGGTGCGATGGATATCGAAGGCCTGGGCGAGGCCCTCGTTTTTCAATTGGTGGAGAATCGCCTGGTGCTTGACTACGGAGACATTTATTATCTCAAAAAGGAAGATCTTATCGGCTTGGAGCGAATGGCGGAGAAGAGTGCTCAGAATCTCCTCGATGCCGTCGAGGAGAGTAAGAAGCGGCCTTTAGACCATGTCATTTTCGCGCTGGGGATTCGGTATGTGGGTTCGGGCGTGGCGGCACTCCTTGCAGATCACTTCGGATCCATTGAAAAGTTGGGCGAAGCGACGATAGAGACGTTGGATGCCATAGAAGGCATCGGACTGACGATCGCGGAAAGCGTGAATCAATTTTTCCGTAATAAGAGTAATGTCGGGGTTCTTCAAAAATTAAAAAAAGCCGGCGTGCGAATGGAGGAAGTCAGGTCGAAACAAGCGGGCGGAATATTCGAAGGGAAGACATTCGTGCTGACGGGTGCACTCGGTCGCTTCACGAGGGACGGCGCTGCGACGCTCATCGAGTCGGAGGGGGGCAAGATGAGTTCGGGTGTGAGTCGGAATACGGATTTTGTGCTCGTGGGGGAGAATCCAGGCTCGAAATACAGGAAGGCACTTGATTTGGGCATCGAGATCATGGACGAGGATACGTTCATCGGATTGATGGAGAAAGCGAAGAAGCGGCGTTATCCTGAGAACAGTCAGCTAGGGATGGAGATGTGAAGTGGAGTCATCTGCGAAAACGAGTTTTTGCAATCCATTGGGATTCGGAAAACTTGTTTTCCTGAGGGTAGGTGAGTGTTGAAGGGAGAGTTCAAAACGTACGAACACAATCCTCCGCATCTTTTTGTGGATGATTGTCCTTATATGATTACGGCTGCTATTTATGATAAAAAGCCTTATCTTTCCGGCGATTGGGAGAAAGGCATTCTTTTTGAAGTCATCTGTGAATTCTGTCAGAAGTTCAAATGGGAACTGGTCGATTGGGTTATTCTTGATAATCACTATCATCTGATTTTAAAGAGCCGACTTGGAACAGATCTTTCAAAATTAATGGGTGGGATGCATCGGAAGAGTGCGAACCTGATTAAAAAGAAGCAGAAATTGGAGTGTAAACGATTCTGGTGGAATTACTGGGATACATGTCCAAAGGACGAAAAACAATTGTATGCGATGAGGAATTATGTTCAATACAATCCCGTGAAACATGGAGTGGTTGAGGATTTGAAGGATTACAGGTGGTCGAGTTTTATATCGCAGTTTGAGGAACTGGGTAGAGAGGAAATGGAGAAAAGATTCAGAATGTATCGATTTCAGCATCTGAAAATTCGAGATGATTTTTAATTGCGAAAACAAGTTTTCGCATACCAAGGATATTCAATACAAAAACAAGTTTTTGCAATCAGGGAACCAGATGGACAGAAAAAGCACAAGACAGGTTTTTGTTGGTGATGTTCCGATCGGAGGAGGGGCTCCCATCTCCGTGCAGTCGATGACGTGCACGAAGACGGAGGATGACCGCGCGACGGTGGAGCAGATCAAGCGACTGGAAGAGGTGGGCTGCGAGATTGTTCGTGTCGCCGTACCCAACGAGGATGCAGCGGAAGCCATCGGCAGAATCAAGAAAGAGATTCGGATTCCGTTGGTGGCGGATGTTCATTTTAACTATCGACTGGCCTTGATGGCTTTAGAGCAGGGGGCCGATAAGATTCGAATCAATCCCGGGAATATCGGGTCGAAGGAGAGGGTGAAGAGGGTCTTGCTGGCAGCGAAGGAGAGAAGGATTCCGGTCCGCATTGGTGTGAACGCGGGGTCGTTGGAGAAGGAATTCATCAAGAAATATGATGGCATTACGGCCGAGGGGCTGGTTGAGAGCGCGTTGAAGCATGTCCGAATCTGCGAATCATTCGGGTTTGAGGATGTGGTCGTCTCCATCAAGGCAGCCGACGTGCCGCTGATGATCGAAGCGAATCGACGGCTGTCGGTGTGTGTGGACTATCCCATTCACCTCGGCGTTACGGAAGCGGGCACTCCGAGGAGGGGGGTTCTCCGGTCGGCAGTCGGGATTGGTACGCTTTTAGCCGAGGGGATTGGGGATACGATCCGGGTTTCATTGACGGGAGATCCGGTGGATGAAGTGCGAGCCGGGTATGATATTTTGAAATCGCTCCGGCTTCGAGAGCGCGGTCTGACGATTATTTCCTGCCCGACCTGCGGAAGACTTGAGACCAACCTGATCCCCATCGTGGAGGAAGTGGAGAGGATTTTGGAAGGAATCGACACGCCGTTGACATTGGCAATTATGGGGTGTGCTGTGAACGGACCTGGAGAGGCCAGGGAAGCGGATATCGGAGTGGCATGCGGAAAAGGGTCGGCTCTTCTTTTTCGAAAGGGAGAAGTGATCCGAAAAATTAAGGAAAAGGATATCGTGAAAACTCTGGTCGAAGAAGTGCATGGATGGGAAACGTAATGGATTTTCAACCGACGATAAGCAACGAATGAAGGAGGTGTCTCGATGCTGAAGAATGTTCACTGGCTAGGACATGCCTGCATTAAGGTTTCAGGATCAAAGATTGTCTATGTCGATCCGTACCAGATCGAAGGGGGCGAAACGGCGGACATCATCCTGATTACACACGATCATTATGATCATCTTTCTGAGGAGGATATTCGGAAGATACAGGATGAGAAGACGGTCATCGTCGTACCCGCGGCTGCATCAGGAAAGGTTGAGGGAAATATTAAGACTGTCGAACGCGGAGAGACTGTCACTGTCGAGGGCGTAAAGATCAAAGCCGTACCCGCATACAATATCGGCAAGCGGTTTCATCCGAAGGAGAAGAGCCATGTCGGATACGTTTTCGAGATGGACGGCGTTACGTATTACCACGCCGGAGATACGGATCACATTCCCGAAATGAGAAATATCCGGCCCGATGTGGCGTTTATACCTGTTGGTGGCACGTACACGATGAATGCAGAAGAAGCGGCTCAGGCAGCGAAGGATATCCAAGCCGGAGTGACGGTTCCGATGCATTGGGGGAGCATCGTTGGCTCACGGAGGGATGCGGAAACGTTCGAGAGATTGTGTGAGTGCGATGTCGCTATTCTG
>JBDRSZ010000225.1:0-6539 GCA_043824415.1 bacterium
AGAGATGTTTGTATGTGTTTTTCATAACACTTAGGATACCATAAATACCCTAAGTGTTGCACTTCATTATTGAACTTGCGTTTTTCATTTTTGATACGAGCTTAAAATTTTTGGGCAAATTTTGCCCCCATCCAAAATTCGCCCAAAAAAAAGGTAGTGCGAAAAGAAATTTTGTTTTTTCTTCCTGCTTCGCCCGAAAAGGGGAAGCTGGCTCTGAACGCAGGCCACCTGGCCCTCCTCGTCATCGCCGCGGACGACGGCGTGATGCCGCAAACAGTCGAACACCTCGAAATCCTCAACCTCTTAAAAGTCCCCTCCGGACTCGTGGCCGTCAGTAAAATCGATCTCGTCGAAAAAGACTGGCTCGACCTTGTCATCGATGAAATTAAGAAACTCGTGCGAGGAACCGTACTCGACGGAAAACCCATCCTTCCTGTAAGCCCTGTCACGGGCCAGGGAATGGATGCGCTCAAGGACGAGATCTTCCGAGTTGCCAGAGATGTTCAAAAACGCCGCGACAAAGGCGTGTTCCGCCTTCCCATCGACCGCGTATTTACCATCAAAGGATTCGGAACCGTCGTGGCCGGGACTGTTCTTTCAGGGAGAGTCGCTCAAGACGATACCGTGGAGCTTCTTCCTCACAAACTCTCCCTCCGAGTCCGGGGCATTCAAGTACACGACCGACCGGTGACCGAAAGCGGAGTCGGATTCCGCACGGCCATCAACCTGATGGGAATCGAGAAAGAGACCCTCACGCGCGGAGACGTGCTCGCCGAGCCGGGCTTTTACCGTCCTTCCAGTATGATAGACGCCCAGTTCGCACTCCTCAAGACGTGGTCAAAGAATCTGAGAAATCGGGCCAGAGTCCGCATCCACATCGGTACGAGCGAGATGATCGCCCGCATCATCCTCCTCGATAAGGAGACGTATTCCCCGGGTGACGAGGGATTCATACAGCTTCACTTCGAAAAACCGGTCGTTGCGGACATCGGCGATCGTTACGTCGTTCGGAGCTATTCCCCCCTCCGCACCCTGGGAGGCGGAATCATTCTCGAAACGCACCCGCCCAAACATAAACGATTTCAGAAAGACATCATCGAAAAACTGGAGCGACTTTCACGCGGCGATCCGACACAGCTCGTGCTCGAGCATCTTGAAAAGTCGTGGTTCGCCCCCCTCGATACGGAAGAACTGGCCAGATCCTCTGGCATGATGAAAGAAGAAGTGGCACAACGACTCGTCACTCTTGAAGATGACGGAAAAGCCATCCGCGTGGGCAAGAAACGCTTCATGAGTCGTAAGAATCGCGACATGCTGAAACGCCAGATCGTCGACATACTGGAGATGTTCCATCATGAGAATCCCCTCCGGATTCACATGTCCGGCGCCGAACTCCTGTCGAGAATCCGAAGGCCCGTCGACCGCTCCCTTTTCGACGAACTCATCCAAACGCTGAAGGAAGAAGGAATCATGTCCGTCCACGGGAATCGGATCCAGAGGAAGGGCCACACAGCCCGTTTGACACCCGCGCTCCAAGCATTGAAAGAACGGATCGAAAAAAAGCTTTTGGAAGATCCGTTCAACCCACCTTCTGAAAAACTCCTCATCCAGGAGATGGGCGACGAGGCGAAGCATATCCTGACTTTTATGACCGAATCCGGCGATCTGGTGCGCTTGGAAGGCGGAATTTTTCTCCATAAAAAAGCGATGGATCAGGCAGAACAGAAAATACGCGACTATCTGAAAGCCAAAGGCCAGGCCACTGTCAGCGATCTCAAGCAGCATCTGGGTACGACGCGAAAATATGCAGTTCCCCTACTGTTTTATTTAGATAATATCGGCCTGACTGAAAGAGATGGCGATTTTCGAAAACTTAACGAGTAATTATCAATGTCAAATGACCAAATCCCAATGACAAATCAAGCTCAAAATCCCAAGGTCCAACAAAAATATGATCTTGAAGAGAGAACTGCAAAATTCGGAGAAAATATAATCGATTTTGTAAAAACACTATGCCAGAATCCGATTAACAATCCTCTTATCAGCCAAGTCGTAAGGTCGGGGACAAGCATCGGTGCAAATTATATGGAAGCCGATGCCGCTATATCCAAAAAGGATTTTAGACACAAAATAGGCATCTGCAGAAAAGAATCAAAAGAAACGAAACACTGGCTCCGGATGATAGCGAAGGCCAACCCTTCTAAATCAGAAGAATGCCGAACATTATGGAAAGAAGCTCAGGAGTTGACTTTAATCTTTTCTTCGATCATCCGACCCAAAAAGGATCTATGAGTTTTATCATTTCGTCATTGGGATTTCCTTTGACATTTGAGCTTGGACATTTGACATTTTAAATGTCCATGTACTTTGAAAATGAAAGGATGAGACATTCAATGAAGTTGACCCATCTCGTCGACTGCTTCGGCTGAGCCTCCAAGCTCGACCACGCGCAGTTGGCGCGTATCATGAGCGGGCTGCCACGATTCGACGACCCGGATCTCCTCGTGGGTACGGAAACATCCGACGACGCAGCCATATACCGGATTTCAGACGACAGGGCCATCGTCCAAACGGTTGATGTGTTCACACCCATTGTAGACGACCCGTATACGTTCGGACAGATCGTGGCGGCCAACTGCATGTCCGATGTCTGGGCCATGGGCGGTGAAGTGCTCACCTGTCTCAACCTGTTGGGCTATCCGCCGAAAAAGATAGATACCGACGTCGCCGCAGAGATTTTAAAAGGGTGCGCCGACAAGATCAAAGAAGCCGGAGCAGTCCTTTGCGGCGGCCATACATGGATGGATCCAGAACTCCGTGTCGGCTTGGCTGTCACAGGTATAATTCATCCGGATCGTATCGTCACAAACGCAGGCGCCCGACCCGGGGATGCACTCATCCTCACCAAGCCTTTGGGAGCGGGAATACTCACATATGCGGCAATCCAGGGAGAGATGCCCACATCTTCATTGTCCGATGTTATTCGATCGATGATTTCTCTGAATAAAAACGCATCGGAAGCGATGGTCGAGGTCGGAGTCAACGCCTGCACCGATGTCACGGGTTTTTCCCTCTTGGGCCATGGGACGGAAATGGCCGAAGCGAGCGGAGTCGGCATGGAGATACCCATCTCTGACATCCCTATGTTTGACGGCGTTATCGACTTGGCTGAGAAAAACATCATCCTTCCTCTGGGAAGGCAAAATGAACTCTCGTTTAAAAAACATGTGCAACTCCACCCGGAGGTTTCCCGTAACCACGCAAAAGTACTATACGACCCACAGACATCGGGAGGCTTGCTCATTTCCTTGCCCCGCGAGAAAAAAGATGACCTCCTGAAAAAGTTAAAACAAGCCGGCGTCGAATCGGCACGCATCATCGGAAAGGTCGTTGAAAAGCATCCGGGTATAATCGAAGTCATCTCATAATCGTCATGGATTTTACGATTGAATGAAATGAATATCTTAATGACACACATGCATTATCGCCGCTGAACATATCAAAAGGACGGAGCTGTAGGCTTCGCACGCACAGAGAATCACTCAGGAGAACTCTCTATGTAAACAGGGAAGGCCTCCTGAGTATGAGAATATTCCAGGAGACCGCCTCTTGCAAAACACAGAAAACAATCTTTCGATAGAAAGTAGATCCCTTTTATGGTGTGATCAACGATCACATCACAAAAGGATTTTTTATTTTTGAAACAAAGCGATAGGAGTTGCCATGATGACCGCGTATAACAAAAACCTCCGGAGAATCCAAGTAATCGCCAAAGAGAAAAAATTAATACTCAATCCCGATCCGGCCCGCGTTCAAAAAGTAGTCGGCCTGATGACAGAAAATTTCGAAGCTGTGGGGGAATACATCTGCCCCTGCAAACAGAAAAACAAACCGCCCATTAAAGGCCGCGATATCCTCTGCCCCTGTCCCGACATGATGGACGAGGTCGCCAAAGACGGCCACTGCTTCTGCCGATTGTTCTTCACTCCTGAAGCCGCAAAGGCGGCTGAGGAAAATCCCCTGTAAAGTTCATGCTGCAGGAAAAAGTGACGGACAACCAATATGCTAACCTGCGGAATCGACATCGGGTCGCGTACAATCGAAATCTTGATTTTCGACACGGAAGCCGGCCGATCCCTCGGATACAAAATTTCCGACACGGGTTCTACACCGGCTGAAACAGCACGAGTGCTTTTTAGGAATTTAACGGCTTCGTTAAACTTGAAACACCGTGAATTGGCTGGGACTGTCGTCACGGGATACGGCAGGAAATCCTTCCCGTTGCCCGCAGTTAGCATCACAGAAATCACATGTCACGCTCGCGGCGTCTCGCACTTATTCCCGGAAGCGAGAACCGTTATCGACATCGGCGGTCAGGACAGCAAAGTCATTGGCCTGGAGTCCGACGGCCGCGTGAGAGATTTTGCTATGAACGACCGCTGCGCCGCCGGCACCGGCCGGTTTTTAGAGATGACTTCAGAACTACTCGAAATCCCCCTCGACGAAATGGGCGACCTTGCGCTCATAGCCGAAAAGAGCGTGGAGATCAACGCCATGTGTGCCGTGTTTGCCGAATCGGAAATCATCGGCCTCATCAGCAAGGGACATCCGAAGTCGGAAATTCTCATGGGCGTCATCGAATCCGTAGCCAAGCGTATCATTGGTCTGACGGGAAGAGTCGGATTACACAAGAACGTTATATTGACCGGAGGCGTGGCCAAAAACAGGGGTGTCGTCTATGCCCTTAAAAAATATCTTGGCATTGACTTGATCGTACCCGACGAACCACGGATCACCGGTGCGTTGGGAGCTGCGTTGCTGGCAGTAGATCAGACAGAGAATCATCATTAACCACTCATCGAACAGGAGGAAGTATGCACGAGCACGACAAGATGTGGGAAGAATTGGGTCTCGACGTCGAGCTCCATCACCAACTCTTGGAGTCCATCGGGAAAAATTATCACAATACTGTGGAGAGCCAGAAAAACCGGCCCCAAAGCATGGCCTATTTCGACGGCGTTATCCATGCTTCCCACGGTGACCGCGTCAAAGAGCTCATCGACGCGAAAAATCGGGGAGAGAAAATCGCAGGAACGTTTTGCATCTACGTGCCCGAAGAAATCGCCATGGCTGTGGATGTCATCCCCCTCCCCCTGTGCGGCGGGACGAATTTTTCCGTTCCTTATGCAGAGAAAATGTTCCCCCGGGACATCTGCCCCCTTGTCAAATCTACGCTCGGCCTGGCCTTCTCCAAAACCTGTCCCTACGCCCCCATCAAAAATATGGCCGTGGGCGAGACAACCTGCGACGCCAAGAAAAAGACATGGGAGATCCTTGCCGGCAAAGTCAAATTCCACGTCATGGAAGTGCCGAATAAAAAGGAAGATACCGACCGCACCGTGTGGAAGAAAGAAGTGATAAACTTCCTGAAGGAAATGGAATCCTTGGCCGGGGAAAAAGTCACCTTTGAGAGACTGAAGGAATCCATCGGCATCATGAATCAGAAACGGAAAGCACTCCAGGAATTCTCCGATCTGCGCGCATCCGGCAGACCGCCCATAAGCGGACTCGACGCGCTCGTCGTCTACCAGTCTATGCTCAACGACGAACATGTGCGGTTTACCAAAAAGCTAAAAGTCCTAAACGATGAGTTGAAACAACGCATTTCCAAAGAAATCTCACCCTTCGATATAAAAGCCAAACGCATCATGGTCTCCGGCTGCCCCTCCGTCATGGGCAACTGGAAACTCCATCATATCATCGAATCGACCAGAGCTGCAGTCGTAGCCGACGAAACGTGCACTGGGAGCCGCTACTTCGAGAACCTCGTGGATGACTCATCGAATGACTTGAACGGCCTCATCGAAGCCATCGCCGACCGATACATGAAAATAAACTGCTCCTGTTTCACACCCAATAACGAGCGCATCGAGGACGTTCAAGAAAAAGTCGATCACTATAAAATCGACGGCGTTGTCCAGTACATTCTCCAGTACTGTCACACATACAACATCGAAGCCATTCGGGTCGAATCTGCCCTGAGAAAGAAAGGAGTTCCCAATCTCAAAATCGAGACCGACTATTCCAGTGAAGATTCGGCCCAAATCTCCACGCGTGTGGAGGCATTCCTCGAACAGATGACAGGCTGATATATCTTTGGTGATATGTGGACCAATCATTCTCAGGTACCTACAGAAAAACCTTGATTTATTAGCTGCCAAACCGTAAATTCTTCTGAAACGGGGGCGCATGGGCGCCTGGTGGGCTCCGCGGACTTCAAATCCGTTGTCCCGTACTGAGAGGTGCGGGAGGTGGGTTCAATTCCCACACGCCCCCGCCAAGTTTTAATTATTCGTTTATATCAAACCTGCACAATACATACTTCGTCTCCAGAGTTGAGTGGCGTTCAATGAAAGAACGGCTGAGCAGATTTTCACGAGTCTACTCATTATTGGTCATATGCAAAATGAAAGTGCACCACTTTTTATGATTTTTTGTTTAGTATGTTCGTTAATGCAGAAGTCTGTTTCTTTAATCTT
>JBDRSZ010000226.1:0-8948 GCA_043824415.1 bacterium
AGATTCCGAAATATAAGCCTGAAATCACTTCGCCCGATTCTCTTCCCCGAAAGCCGCCTCCAGTTTCAAAAGCCGGTCCCAATTTTTATTCACCTCGCTTTGGATAAAATCAATCTCCTCTTGCGGAAGATGTCGGAAACGCCCCTGAAGCTTCAAGTACTCCGAAACCGGCTTGGGATTTTTGATCTTCTTGTTGATCTTGTACACACCGTCCGTGACCTCGTAGATCGGGAAGACATTCGTCGCCGTTGCCAGCCGTGCGATCTGAATCGTGATGTCGGGCGGATGTTTCCAGCCCGTCGGGCAGGGGGCGTACAGATGGATAAATTTCGTTCCCTTCATCTCCTTCGCTTTGGCAAGTTTCTTGAGGAAATCCTCCGGATACGCGATGTTGGCCGTAGCTGCATACGGGATGTGATGGGCCACCATGATTTCCATGATGTTTTTCTTACGGCTCTTCTTAAAATGCTTGACGGGCGTCGTTGTCGTCCAGGCGCCGTACGGCGTCGCCGAAGATCGTTGAATGCCGGTATTCATGTATGCTTCATTATCATAGACGACGTATATGATATTATCCCCCCGTTCCGCTGCTCCCGAAAGCGCCTGAATCCCGATGTCGAACGTCCCTCCATCCCCGGCCCATGCCAGAGCCGTCACATCGTCCTTGCCTAACTGGGACAGGGCATGGCTGATGCCTCCTGCCGTAGCAGCCGCAGCTTCGAACGCACACTGCTGTACAGGAATGCCAAGCGAAGAATACGGGAACGGACCGTCGATGACCGCCCAGCAGCACGCGGGAATCGACACGATCGTCTTCCTCCCTAAGCCCTTCAGCGCATAACGCATGGCCAACGAAGCGCCGCACCCCTGACACGCCAAATGCCCGGGAGACATAATTTCTTCTTCGGGTATCGTCAGCTTAATCTTCTTAGCTTTCACTTCAGCACTCATTTCTTCACTCCTATCCATACGAGGTTGCTGGGTGCATTCTTCTGCATATAATTCACGATGGATTCGATGTCATGAATCGATACGTCCCGCCCGCCCAGTCCGGCGATAAACCCGTAGAGGGGCGTCTTCGATCCGTACATCGATGCCTTGACCTCCGAGAAGAACGGTCCTTCATGTCCCCAAGAGATTGCCCTATCCACGACGCCGACTTTCTTTGCCTTGCTCAAAACGTCGCACACTTCCTCTTCTGGAAACGGTCTCAGATACCGAATCTTCAGCGCACCCACCGCAATTCCCCGATCCCGCATCCGGTCAACGGCGTCCTTCGTCGTTCCGGCGATCGTGCCGTATGTCACAAGGATAAACTCGGCGTCGTCGCACCGATAGGCTTCCGTGAGTCCATATTCCCGGCCGAAGATCTTTCCGAATTCTTTGCCCACTTCACCGATCAACTCCTTCGCCCGATCATGCGCTTTCTGGATCATGTACGAAAATTCGTAATAATGATCCGGAGACGTCAGACCGCCGAAAGCGCGCGGGTTATCCACATCTAATTTAATCTTCGGATTATAAGACGGCAGGAATTCGTCGATCTTATCCTGATCATACATATCCACGACCTGGGATGTATGTGAAAGAAAAAATGCGTCCAGGTTGACCAGCATCGGGAGCAGCACATCATCATTCTCGCTGATTTTGTAAGCCATCAAAATCGTATCGAACACTTCCTGATTGTTCTCGCAATACATCTGCATCCAGCCCGTATCGCGCTGGGAGATCGAGTCCGTGCAATCCGCCCATATCGACCAGCCCGGCGCCATGGCCCGGTTCACATTGGCCATCACAATGGGCAGCCTTCCGTGGGCAGCCCAGTGGATGAGCTCGTGCATAAGCGCAAGCCCCTGGGACGACGTGGCCGTGAACGTCCGCGCCCCCGCTGACTGAGCGCCGATGCACGCCGAAAGCGCCGAGTGCTCCGATTCGACCTTTATGTAATCCGCATTCAAGAGGCCGTCTGCCACGATTTCGGACATGATCTCCACAATTGTCGTCTGGGGCGTAATCGGATAAGCCGCAACCACATTCACGCGCGCCGCCGCCGCACCGTAGGCCGCTGCAAAATTTCCTGTGAGTACTCTCTTCATCGTCGGCCTCCTCTCACTTGCCTTCTTTTTCAGACGTGATCGCATCGAACGGGCATTCCAAAATGCAGATACCGCAGCCCTTACAGTAGTCGTAATCGATCCTGGGAGGATCTGTCGGGAAAATGGCCGGTTCCGGACAGTATTTCCAGCAGATCATGCATCGCTTGCATTTTTCGTCGATGATGATCGGCCGGATCGACCGCCACGAGGCCGTTTTATTCATACGCATGCTGCCCATGGATGCAGGCATGGGGGGCATATCTTCCACGCCCTTTATCTCAATAATATCGGAGTCGTCTTTACGCTTCGTCATCAAAACCTCCTAACCCAGCAGTTGATCGAACGTTTCCTTCGCGGCCTGGGCGTTTTTTTCCTTTTTCACGGGGATTTTTTCCTTAATGGCTTCCATGATGGATTCGATGGATGCCAATCCCGTCGCTTTGGCAACGGCTCCAAGGATGGCCGTGTTCACGATGGGTGCTGCTTTCGACCCCAAACCATATTTCAGGGCGATCGAAGAACAATCGACAGCATAGATACGGGGATTCTCCGCTTCCGGGAATGAAAAATCGGACGGCTGGCGTTCCGTGTTGATGATAATCTTCCCGCCCGGTCGGAGTCCATCCGTGAGAGGAACCGCTCCGATGAGGGTGGGATCCAAAACGACGAGCACGTGCGGTTCATAGATATAACAATGAATCCGGATTTCTCTATCGCTGATACGCGTGAAAGCCGTTACGGGAGCTCCGCGCCGTTCCACACCAAAAAAGGGGAAAGCCTGTACTTCTTTCCCCTCTCGAAATGCCGCCATGGCGAGAATATCGGAAGCCTTCACAGCTCCCTGCCCGCCGCGGCCATGGAATCGTATCTCTAACATGCAAATTCCTCCGTTTGATTCAACGGGTCAAAACAGCCTTATAATTTAAAAAAAAAATTGAATATTCCAAAAAATATTTTAGCAAAATGCGCCGATGATTGGGGAAGTATACAATGAGAAGCGCGATATGAAACCTCGGATTGGATACAAACCAGCATACGCCATGAAATCAAATCGATGTATTTTTTAGAAAAACTGATCCGCTATCACTCACATGAGAAAACACAATCATTCTTGATCATCGATAATATAGTCGAACCAAAGTGGTTTTCGGTTTTCACAATGTGGTCCTCTCCTTTTTTCAAGGAGAGGATTTAGGTGAGGTCTCCGATAAAAATCCGAAAACCACTTTGTGTTGAGTATAAAAAACGGCTTTAGCATCTATCGTTCTTCAGTCGGAATGAGGGACAATCTTCAATGCGATATCCAACGCTTTGACTGAATGCGTTAACGCGCCCACTGAGATATAATCAACACCGGTTTCCGCCACAGCGCGTACGTTCTCCAGTGAGATGTTGCCCGAAGCTTCGACTTCCTTCCGACCTCCGATCTCTCTCACGGCTTTCTGCATCATCTCCACGTCGAAGTTGTCCAGCATGATCCGGTGGACAGGAAGCCGCAGCGCCTCCCGAACCTCCTCCATATTCCGCGTTTCCACCTCGATCTGAACATCTATATTTTTGCTTTTCAACCACGCCAGGCACTTTTGAACGGCAGCAGTAATCCCGCCCGACGCATCGATGTGATTGTCCTTGATGAGCACCATATCGAACAGACCCATCCGATGATTCTGGCCGCCGCCCTGGCAGACGGCGTATTTTTCCAACAGACGAAGGCTGGGCGTCGTCTTCCGTGTGTCTAAGATGGACACGCCCGTGCCGCGAACAGCATCCACAAACCGGGCGGTCATCGTCGCGATCCCCGAAAGCCGCTGCAAGAAGTTGAGCGCCGTGCGTTCGGCCTTCAGGATACCCGCCAACGGTCCTTCGACGCACCCGAAAATCGTATGCTCACGAACAGCGGATCCTTCTTCAACATGAAATGAACACTCGATTCGTCCATCCACGATTCCGAACACCCGTTGAGCGACAGGAAAGCCGGCAACAATTCCTTCTTCACGAAGGATAAACTCTCCTTTCCCTATAAGACCGTCTGGAATAAGACTCTCCGTTGTCAGATCTCCTGCCTCGCCGAAATCTTCTCTCAACGCATTCTCTATCAGGGGATCGATCTTGTCCCAAGGTAAAGTCGATTTCATTGTCGGATTATTTCTGATTAAATTCTCCTCTGTCGATTTCCTCGATTCGCTCCCTCGCCACACGGCCCATATCGCTCGTCGCGCCTTCCTTCTGTACGACTTTCTCGAAAATCTGACGGGCTTGACCCGTACGATTCATCTTGAGATATGCCTGCCCCGCCTTGTAGAGCGCTGTCGAAGCCCAGGGAAGTTTTGTCGGCTTCAATACGTACTCAACCTTCAAGAATTCAAAAATCGCCTGCTCAAACTGCCCCATACTATAAAAAGAGTCTCCGATATAGTACTGTATCTCGGCCTCGGTCTCAGAATCCGCGTCTCGTTTCACATCCCTCAGAACCTCCACAGCACGGCTGTATTCATGGAGTTGATAATAATAAATACCGATCTGCACTCTTTTCTGTAGAATATCTTCAGCGCGCGGATACCGCTGAATATATCTGCGCGTGAATGCCAGAGCCGCATCCCACATGCCGATGGAATCGTAGACGCGGATGAGATACCTCATCGCGATCGGCACAATATCCGGCGCGCCCTCCCACGCGATCGCCCGCTTCAACGTTTCCACTGCATTATCGTACTGATGCGATTGGAAGTAATGATCTCCGAGATTCAAATACACTCTGGCCAGCACGGGATGATCGGGGTATCGTGCCGGCATTTCGGTCAAGATTTTCAGAGCATCCTCGACTTTATTCGTGACAAGATAGACCCTGCCCATTTCCAATTCGGCATCCGGACGATACACCGAATCCCTGTATCTCCGCACAACCTCTTCGAAAGACTGAAGAGCAGGATCGAATTCTTTTCGAGAGAAGTACGCCTTTCCCTTTTCCAGAACGAATTCCGCCATGTAGTCATTGAATTTCGGATCCGATTTAAAAGACTGGCTGAAAACGTTCATTCGCACATCCGCCTGCGGGATTTTACCCTGTCGCAGAAGGGAAATAGCGACTTTCGATGTAAAAAGAGCCTGCCTCCTCACATCCTGAGTCAGGCGAAAAGCCTGATCGAATGTCGTGATCGCCTCCTCGTATTGACCCAGTCGAAAACGAAGCAGCCCCAGGGCCCCCGCCGTACTGTCCGACGGCATTTCCTCGACAATGCGGTTGAGATAATCTTCCGCCCGTTCCGGAATCCATTCGTCTTCCGCGATCCGAGCCAGGGCCGAAAAGACAAACACCCTGTCCTCAGGCATCCTGTACTCCCTGCCGTATTCGATATAGGTTTTCTTGGCCTCTTTATACCGCTTCAATCCTTCGTATGCTCTGGCCAAACCCGAGAGCAGCCATTGTTTCTTCGAAACGCCTTCCTGACGAAGCCCGACGGAAGCGGCCCACGCGTTCAGACTGTCTTCGTCCAAAGCCGTTTCGTACCATCGAACGGCGTCGGAAAAGGCTCCAGTTCGAAGATACAGCTCCGCCAGGAATGTCCGCCCGCTGTCACTCCATGCCGAGTGGTAATAACGACGGTTTAATTCTTCCAAAAGCGGTATTGCAGTTTGATGATCTTTTCTGTGGATAGCGTATCGCGCGCTCAGATACTGAGATTCAGGTCGGAACGCTCCCTCCGGAAACTGCCGGGAATACATCTGAAAAACGGAATCCGCCTCGCTGAATTTTCCTGTTTGAAATCGAATTTTTCCGATACGGAAAAGGGATTCCTCGAAGAACGAACTTTCAGGAAATCCGTCCGCCAGCCTCTGAAAATTGTTCAACCCAGCAACAAGGGAATCGATTCGGACAGCTGCATCCCCCGCTCTGTACAGAATCTCATCCATCCGACTGCTGTTCGGAGAATTTTTGATCAGTTCCACGAACGCCTCATACCCAAAATCCGGAGAAGCCTTCGATTCCAGACACGCCAGCCTTAAACCGGCCTCATCCCTCTTGGTGCTGCGTGGATAATCCGAAAGAACGAGGGAATAATATCGCCTGGCACTATCCTGAAAAGCGGCGCGATTCTCTTTGACGGACAATGCCTCAAAACTTTTTCCAATCTGAAAAATGGCATCATCTCTGTCTTCTGAATCTGGAACTTCGGAAAGAAAACGTCGAAAATAGCCTATGGCCTCTTCGTACCGCTTCATCGATTTAAAAGCGATTTCCCCGCATTCGAACAGAATGTGCGGATTCCTCTCTCCTGAAAGCAATTTTGTGGCGATGCTGAATAGATGAGCGATTCCTTGCTCAGCATCCATCGGACGGAACCATTCGATTTCTCTGGCCCGCTCTTCGGCTTTTTCAGCCCACACAGTCCCGCGATACTGCTGAGACACCATCCGGTAAACACGGAGCGCTTCCGTAGCCCTTCCGGCACGCTCCAGACCATCGGCATACAAAAAGCGAGCCTCGGGAACGAAACGACCGGATGGATTCCTCTGCCAGATTCGCCGCAGGGCATTTAAGCCTTCTTCGAGTAGATTCAGATTTTGAAGATAGATCTTTCCAACCCGAAGACAGATGCCATCCGCCAACGGATCTTTATCAAAGGAATCGAGAAATCCATCATACCTCTGAATCGCTTTTTCGAACGCATTCGTCTGGATGTACAAATAAGCCAGGGAGAGCATCGATTTTTTATAGATGGAGATCGAAACCGAAGAATCCGCTATAATCGATTCGTACGCCCGCAGAGCCTGTGAATGCCTACCCGACGATTGAAGACATCGGGCTTTTTCATATCGAATTTTCGAGCTGATATCTGCATTCGTTCGAAAATCCTCAGCCCGCCCGAAGGCATCGAGCGCAGCCTGATAATCCCCTTTTCGACTCTGTATTTCTCCGATGGTGAAGTAGGCGCTTCCCACAAGACAACTGTCCGCATCCTTCTCCGCTGACTGACGGAAGGCTTCGATGCTGCGGGTGTCCTCCCCCTCCTTCATGTACTGGAAACCCAAACGAAACCAGGCCCTTTGACCGAGGCTATCCGTCGCAGGTAAACGAAGCACGTTCTGATAGGTTTCTTTGGCCTCCTCCCACCTTCCCATCTCCTCATAGATCTCCCCCATTCGAAATGCCGCTTCTCCGCGCAAGAATGGCTCGGAGCTCTCCGTTAAGTAAGGACGCAACCGTTCGATGGCTCTTTGGTATTCACCCTTCTGTCGGAGAACTTCGACAAGGAGCAACTCTGCCTTCAAGCGACTTTTCACAGACCGGACACGTTCCAGCAACACGTTCACTGTCGATTCCGATCGAACGAGGTCTCCCAACGTCATCCAGAGTCTGGCGCTGCGATAAAGACTTTCATCCACCCACTCGCTTTTTGGATAAAAATTGTAAATCCTGAAATACGAATCCGCGGCTTCACCCAAAGCGCCCGTTTTTTCCGAACATTCCGCAATGCCGAATTGCGCCCTATCCACGAGCGCTGAATTCGGATACCTCAATATCAGTCTTAAATATGCTCTCTGTGCTTCGTCGAACCGGTGCAGCGTGAAAGCACATTGCCCCACGAACAATTGCGCATCTGCCGTTTTCGGACTGCCTGGATAATTTTCCAAGAAACCCTGGAATTGGGTCTTCGCCAAATCGAACAGGCCTTCCCGATACAACCGTTCCCCATACTCAAAATCATTTTTTTCCTGCGGCAATTGAGCACGAAGTCCCATCCAAACAAGGACCAGCACAATGACCCACCCTACGATAATCTTTCGCTTCATGACGATGTCGTCCTTATCACTGTCAGAAGAATAAAAACCCCACCTGAGAATGCAAGTAGGGTTTGTGAATTCATGCTTGCAGAATGATTTGGATCGAACTTATTCTTCGTTTTCCTTCTTTTTCTTCTTCTCTTCTTCGAGCAGCCGTTTTATTCTCTGTAAATCTTCTTCCAGTTTCTGCCTCGCCGCTCTGATCCTGGCCAACTCGCTCTCGGCGCTCTCGGTGTCCTTCTGCTCCCTCAGCATCTTTTCAAGGATTTCTCTCCGATCCGTAGCCCTTTTCTCCAAGACTGCTCTCTCCGAAGAAACATACAGAGAAGTCGGAAGAATAGCCAGCTTCACACCCAGGACTCCCCTCCATGTCGGGTAGTTTGGGAAATCCTCAAGCGGTGGATTTAGATGGGTATTCTGATAATCGGAAATGTCCTCCTCAGATACAAGGAGAAAATCGACTCCCATCTCGAACGTAACCCAGGGATAAGGTTTATAATAGACGCCCGCGGTCAGATACGAGCAGTATTCGCGGCTGTACGCCGTCACAGGGGGATCGGTAAGAAAATACCTTATATTCAATTCGCCGGAGAAATCGAAAGTGCCTGCCGGGTATCTTAGACCCACGCCGAAGAGGATTTCTGAACTCATCGACTGGGGCGAAGGATCTCCGGGATCATCCGTGAGCGCTTTCCCCACATCGTTGTGATTCAAATACCCCAGATTCCCGTGAATCGACCAGCCTTCTTCCGGAAATATCTGATTGCTGAAATAAGACACCATCCCCGTAAGACCGACTTCCAGGGTTCCGGCAGAGTAAGGTTCATAGATGATGTTGTGCTGTTCGGCCGTAGGAATCCGCGTGTGAAGCATTCCTCCGAACAGAAAAGGATTCTCAAGTCCGCCAAAAGAAGCAATCTTGATGCTCATCAAAATATCGTCTGGAAAGTTGGCTTGTCCGTCCATTACATTTCCGCCGTCACTGTTCGTATCCTGATAGAATATGGGTGAGAATCCCAATTCGAGATGATTGCTCATGCCGTAATTGAACGATGAAAATCCCTGCAC
>JBDRSZ010000227.1:0-7701 GCA_043824415.1 bacterium
TCCGTCCGCTCGCAGCGAAGGATCCTCAATCCTCTGCTGGCGTCTTAAACTCCTTTTTGAATTTTGATCTGTCATTTTCCCTGCCTGCAGCAGGCAGGCATTTTAATATTTGATGTTTCCATTATTAACTCGATGTTATTAAAGAATGAAAAGCTCCGTGATCATACGATAATCGATGATTCTCCCCGCTTCGGTTTCTTGACAGCGACTTCTTTGATCTTCGCATGCTCCTTCAGGAATTGAATCACTTTCTCTTCCAACAGGTTCTCTTTCAGATGATTCCTTCGCTCCGCATTCCTGAACCATGCACGGATCTTCTTGCTTTCCTTCGACGATGCATTCGCCATCTTCTCGACCTCATCATCCGCCTCCTCCTCTGTCACCGTCAAATCTTCCAAATCGCCAATCTTCTTCCAGATCATGTGCCACTTGATGCTCCACAAAACCGAAGCGCGGTTTTGCTCTCTGAATTGGGATTCATCCAAATCCTTATTCGGGCGCTTTTCATATTCCTTCCACAGACCGGCCAAAGCATTCTCCACCATCGAAGGAGGAACCTCGAAATCGTTCCTCCGGACGAGATCATCTGCAATCCGGTTCCGCAGCAGCCGCTCGGCTTCTTCGTCGCGCTGCATCTCCAACCGCTTCAGAATATCTTCTTCTAATTCCTTGACGGTCTCGTAATCTCCCACGTCCTTCGCAAACGCGTCGTCCAGCGGGGGAAGAATTTTTTCCTGGAGAGAGGTCACCTTGATCGAATAATGATCATCATGCTCCCGCGCCTTCCCATCGGGACCCTGCTCGGGTCGGACGATCTTGAAGCGTCTCTCCTCTCCTTTCTTGATTCCGTGAAGCTGTTCCAAAACAAGATCGCCCAACGGAGGCGATCCCATCTCGAAGCTCCGTTCTTCCCATTTCTCACCGATGATGGGCACGCCCGAAGCGTCCAGCGCTTGAATATCGCCCTCGACGATGTGGCCCTGCTCCGCGCCTCCGTCCGTCGGCCGCCTCTCGGCCTTCTGCTCACGAAGCGCCTCCACAGTCCTTAGGGCGTCTTCCTCCGTGACCTTCATCACCTCTTTATCGACTTTCAGCCCTTTATAATCGGATACCCGTACTTCCGGCTCGACTTCGACTTCGGCCGTAAATTTAAAAGGCTTGTCCTCCTCGAAAACAATCTCTTGAATTTTTCCTGAAGAGATGACAGCAAGCTTCTCCGCTTCAACTGCTTTCTTGAAAAAAGTCTGGATCAACGCATCCATCACATCTGCGTGAACCGCATCCTTGAATCGTTTCTTGATAAGGGAAAGGGGCACCTTCCCTTTCCGAAACCCTTCAATGCGCGCTTTCTTCTGGTAATCCGAATAGACTTTATCCACAAATGGCTTTACTTCATCCACAGGCACTTCGACTTCCACCTGCCGTTTCCAAGATTCGATAGTACTCACAACAGTCTTCAAATAAAACTCCTTCTTAATAAGGTAAAGCTTCTGGTAAATCAGCTACAGATGCCATCGTTTCGAGCGATGGTATCTGTAATTTTCCGATACATCGTGCGAGAGGAGGGACTCGAACCCACATCCCGAAGGTCGGGACTAGATCCTAAATCTAGCGCGTCTGCCAATTCCGCCACTCTCGCAAATGACATCCAACATCCACCGCAAAGGACACAAAGATATATTCAAATCAAAATTCGTGTTTTTACAGGCAATTTTTAAATCAAACATGAAAAATCAAAAAGTAAAAATATTGACTGACAGCGAAAAACACATATTTCTTTTTGATATTTAAATTGTCATTTTGCATTTTTATTTTTAATCTTTGATTTAGTAAAGGAGATCCGCTCAAATCAACATTGAACCCACTATACAAAATGGCATAAATAATTATTATTAATATGACTCTCTCTGTTACCTCTGTGGTAAATATTTTATGCCAACTAAGATACAGAAATCGTCCAGTGAAATCAAAGACTTTTTACAGAAATATCATTTCTTCTCTTCTTCATCCGCGGAATTCAGAACGAACGCTTCGTCCTTCAGGCTCCCGTCGGGCACGACCTTGATCGTCACAAAAAACTTCATCATAAGATGCCGAACGCGGCTCTTCAAGCCTTCCGTCAGATAAGTCGCCATGTCCGGATGAACCCTCAACACCAAACGCCGCGAACCCTTGTCGGACTTGATCTTCTGGATCTTCCTCTCGATCTTCGTCAAAATCGTGCTCTTCGTGGAAATCCTTCCCAAGCCGTCGCACCGAGGACACGGTTCGCTGTACTGGAACAGAAGGCTCGGACGCACGCGCTCGCGCGTCAGACAGACGACCCCGAAATCGTTCATCGGGAGAATGTCAAAAGCCGCTCGATCCTTCCTCAGCTGCTTCTTCAATTCCGCGACCACCTTCTTCCGATTCTTGTCCAACGCCAGATCGATAAAATCGATGACGATGATTCCGCCGATGTCCCTCAGTCGTAGCTGGCGGGCGATGGCTCGCGCCGCCTCCAAATCCGTTTTCAGCGCGTTCATCTCGTGGTCTTTCTCTCCCGTGGAACGCCCGCTGTTGACGTCCACCACGACCATCGCCTCGGCGTGGTCGAAAATGATGTGCCCGCCGCCCTTCATCCATATCTTTCTCGAAAGGCTCTTCTCGATCTCTTCTTCAATCTGGAACGCATCAAAAATCGGTTTTTTCTTTTTATATAATTCCAGCTTGGGTAGAAGCGTGAGGGCCACTTCCTTCAGGTATTTCTTAATCTCTCCGTACAGCCTCCGGGAATCGACCCAAAGCTTGTCGATATCGGGCGAAAAAAGATCGCGTATGACACTCGACGCCATTCCCATATCCTTATGAATGAGCGCGGGTGTTTTTTCATTCTTGATTTTTTCTTCGATCTTCTTCCACGTCTTAAACAGGTTCTCCATGTCCGACCGAATCGTTTGGGCGTCCTTCCCCACGGCCACTGTGCGGATGATCATTCCGAACCCTTCGGGACGGAGACTCTTGGCCAGCACCCGAAGACGGCGCCGCTCCTTCATGTCCACGATTTTCCTCGAAACACCAATCGTATTTTCCCGAGGAACGAGGACGAGAAAGCGTCCCGGCAGGGAGACGGCTGAGGTCACACGCGCGCCCTTGCCGCCGAGGGGCTCTTTCGTGATCTGGACCAAAATATCCTGGCCTGCCCTGAGACGGACTCTGTCTTTCTTCACCCGCGCTCTTCCCCTTTTTCTCCCTCTCTTCTCCGAATCTTCCACCCGCTCGGTCAGGGCGCTGTACTCTCTTCCCACATCGGCAAAGGGGAGAAAGCCGTTCTGTTCCAAACCGATGTCCACGAAAGCGGCCTGAATGCCCTCAATGATGTTCCTCACTCTTCCTTTATAAATATCCCCCACCATCCGCTCGTTTTCCGGCCTTTCTACGTAGAGCTCCACGAGAGCTCCATCCTCGAGCATTGCCACACGCGTTTCGCTTGATGAGGTATGGATGACAATTTCTTTTTTCATACTTTCCTTCCTATTCAACCTGGAGAGGATTTAGCCGCTGACCTCTCCTTTCGATATACAATCCGGTCCGCTCGATGCGGAGACTTGGCGGAGGCTCATCAGGGTACGGGAAGATGGCACGGACCACCTCTTCCACCCTTGCCGTCCCCTGCGGACTTAAGCGCAGCCATAGTTCGACGCGATTGTCATTCAACAAGACATCCACAATAAAAACGCGGATGTCCACTTCCTTCTCCTCCCCCTTCTTGGTGCGAACGACTCGAAACGAATTCTTCTTTAAAAGTTCGTCGATGCGCACGGTCAATGCATCCGTGCTTGGAGCGCCGTCCCAAACGATATCGTATGAGGCCAAGTTGATCGACTCGTTCAAAGAGGGCGCCTTGTCCAAAAGAATCCCGTGCTCAAAGACCTCGAATCCTTCCGGAAGATGACGGTTCATCACTTCTTCAAAATTTTTTAGAAGACTGTCGACGACTTCAAGATCTAAGTACTCCGCTCTGCTCGTGAAACCCAGCGAGAGCGGCGGCCCCGTCGCAATCCTCAAATGGGCATGGAATCCTTGCGAGAGCGCCACAGGGACGCGCGCCCTCCTCAGCGCCCTCGAAAAGACTCTTACCGTATCCAAGTGCGAGGTGAATCGGACTTCCTCCCCCTTGCAGTATCCCAAACGCACTCTCCTTTTCAGGGAATCCTGGGGAACGCGGCGCGCGCGCCGGCCGTATTCCACCTTCATCCGGATTCCGGTCCCTTCAACTTTGTGCGCCCCTCCGATCACCTCCCGGCAGACAGGATGCGCCATCAGGCCGCATCCTTTGCATCCCGTAAAACGACAATCGCCCGTGACCTCGGCGGAATAGGCTCTATTCCTTTCCTGAATAAGGAACGATTTCGACAGCCCCTTGCTCAGATGGTCCCAGGGAAGCGGATCGTCCACCCGCTTTTCCGCCGTATAATCCTCCGTCACGATGTTCAGTTCCCCAAACACCCGCTCCCATCGGCTGTAGTTGAACTGGTCCGACCACGCATCGAACCGCGCCCCTCTCTTCCAGGCTCTGTAAACTGCCTCTCCCAACCGGCGGTCTCCCCGTCCGAGTATCGCTTCCAGACGCGAGACGTGCGGGTCTCTCCACGACAGCGCGACCTCCCTCCACTTCATGGCCCGCTTCAGGATCGATATTTTTTCATCCGACAGATCCAGACTGTCCTGGGCTTCCCATTGGAAAGGCGTATGCGGTTTGGGTGTGAACGGCGAAATGGAAACGTGCACCTCCCGTTTTCCGTACTTCCGTCCTGACTGGATGACTTTCCCGACTATATCCACGATCCCTTCCAAATCCTCTTCCGTTTCTGTCGGAAGGCCGATCATGAAGTACAGCTTGATCCGCTTCCATCCCCGCTGAAATGCAATGTCCACCGCACGAAGAAGGTCTTCCTCATTCTGGTTCTTGTTGATTGTATCCCGCAGCCTTTGGGTCCCCGCCTCGGGTGCCAAGGTCAATCCGCTGCGCCGCAACCCCACCCCAAAATCCGCCATCTCTGGCGTGAAGGAATCCGGCCTGAGAGACGGAAACGAAATCGAAATCCCCGTCTCACGGTATTCCTCCTTCAATCGAGGAAGAAGCTCGGACAGATGACAATAATCCGACGTGGACAGCGAGACCAGTGAGACTTCGTCATAGCCCGTACAGGTCACAGCCGCTTTCGTCTGAGTCACCAAATCCTCCACATCCCTCTCACGCACAGGACGGTAACCCATCCCCGCGCTGCAAAAACGGCAGCCCCGCGTGCAGCCCCTCATGATCTCCAGGGAGAAGCGGTCGTGTGTCACCTCGATCAGTGGGACAACGGGCCGATCCGGATAATTCTCCGGCGAAAGACGGTCCAATATCCGCGCAGCGACTCGGGGTTCCACCCCCTCCTCTGCAGGAATCGTCCGCAGATACCTTCCGTCCGATGCCGATTCCACTCTGTAAAAAGAAGGCACGTACACTCCATTCAACCCAGAAAAAGCCTTCAATGTCTCCGCTCTGGACCGCCCCTGCGCCTTCGCCTCTCTCACGACATGCGCGATCTCCATCACCGCCTCCTCCCCGTCCCCCAAAACGACAGCGTCTAAAAATTCAGCCAAAGGCTCTGGATTGAATGCGCACGGGCCGCCCGCAATGACGAGAGGATCCTTCTCTCCCCGCTCTTCGCTCCGCAGCGGAATCTTCGACAGGTCGATGAGGTTGAGAACGTTGGTGTACTGGAGCTCGTACTGGAGGGTGATGCCCAGCACATCAAAATCCCCGATCGGCCTCTTCGATTCGAGGGAAAACAGCGGGATCCCGGCCTCCCTCATTTTTTCTTCCATGTCCACCCACGGAGAAAAGACACGCTCGGCCGCTACCCAATCGCATCGGTTGAGAATGTGATACAGAATCTTTAATCCGATATGCGACATCCCGATCTCATACGCATCTGGGAACGCCAGCGCGAAATGGACATCGGTCTGTTCCCAGTCCTTCTTCACTGCATGAAGCTCATTCCCCACGTACCTCCCGGGTCGGGAAACCAGTGGAAGCACTTCCGTCACTTTTTTAAAAAGACCGTCCATCATATATTTTTTTCAGTAAACGACCATCCTGCTGTAGCAACCCGTTTAGGATCTTCATCCTGACAAGTCGGGATCAAGATCAATTACGGCTAAAATGTACAAAAACAAAAGCGTTCCTGCAAGCAGAAAACCGATTTTATCACAAAGGTTGAAATTCTATTGATTTTTGCTTATATTAAAAGCGATGCCATATACTGAATTATCGTGAGGAAATCATCCATGCAGAGAAGTCTCGAAGAATACAGAAAAGTTGTCGGCGATAAAATCATCGCCGAAATCTATAGAAAAGCAAGAGGACTGTACGGCAAGCACATCCTCCACATCAACTCCACCTACCAGGGAGGAGGCGTGGCTGAAATGCTCCAAACCCTCGTCCCCCTGATGAACGACATCGGAATTAAAACAGGATGGCGCATCGTGCACGGCAACCCCGATTTCTTTACCATCACAAAAAAATTCCACAACGCGCTTCAAGGCGAACCCATCAATCTGTCGAGCATCAAGAAACAACTCTACGTCAGAACAAACCGGAATTTCTCAACATACACACACCTCCATCACGACTGTGTTATCGTCCACGATCCACAGCCCCTCCCCCTCATTCGGTTTTACGACAAGCGGCAACCTTGGATCTGGCGGTGCCACGTCGACCTGTCCCACCCCCAGCCCGAGCTGTGGGATTATTTCAAGTCCTTCCTGCTGAAATACGACATGGTCATCGTATCTCACGATAATTATAAAAAGGAAGACCTCCCCCTCGACCATCGGATCATCCGTCCCGCCATCGATCCGTTCTCGGTGAAGAACCTGGACATCAACAGCGGAACGATGGACAAAACATTAAAACGCTTCAACATCCCCACAGACAAGCCGATCATCACACAAATTTCTCGCTTCGATAAATGGAAAGACCCGCTGGGTGTCTTGGAAGTATTCGAAAGAGTCAAGGAAAAGGTGGACTGCCGGCTGATCCTCTGCGGCAACATGGCCTCGGACGACCCGGAGGGACTGGAGATCTATGAAGAAGTGAAGAAAAAAGCGAAACAGGCCATTCGGACGCTCGACGTCATCCTCATCACCGTCGAAAACAACCTCCTCGTCAACGTCCTTCAGCGTGTGTCCGATGTTATTATCCAGAAATCACTCAAAGAAGGATTCGGCCTGACCGTCACAGAAGCCCTCTGGAAGGCGAAGCCGGTCGTGGCCTCCAAAATCGGGGGCATCCCCCTGCAGATCGAAGACGGTGTCAACGGATTTTTATTGGAACCGACAGACGTCGACGGCTTTGCACAGCGGATCGTTGAAGTCCTGCAGGATCGAAAACTGGCCGACGAAATGGGAAGGCAGGGGAAGGAAATCGTCAGAAAAAACTTTCTCATTACGCGACTGTTGAGCGATTATCTGGATCTGTTGCGGACCCTGTGGGGCTGATTACATTGCATGAAGATAGCATAGCGCGACAAAGCCGCAACCTAAATAAGCCTTAATAGCAACTTTATAAATCATAAGCAAATGTCAAATGTTAAAGCTCAAATACCAAATAAAATCCAAATGACTCAATAATAAAACTTGCATCCGAATCCAGTACTTTTTTTCTTTTCA
>JBDRSZ010000228.1:0-11379 GCA_043824415.1 bacterium
GATCAGCAACACAATTTTGGTACGCTACCTAAAAAAATATCATACATTCATGCAAACCCTTTGTATACACTACGAGTCTAATAAAATAGATGGTCCGAAAGATGAACGATGATGAGAAAGATCTCATACGACAGGCTCAGACTGGGGATCAGCGGGCTTTCGAAAAGCTGGTCAGGAAATACGATAAAAAAGTTCTTGCACTGGCGTTTCAGTTCGTAGAAAATGTCGAAGATGCAAAGGATATCTATCAGGAAGCGTTTATGCGGGCATATCATAAAATCCATCGATTCCGATTCGAAAGCCAGTTTTACACATGGCTCTATCGGATCGTCGTAAACTGCGCCATAAGCTACCGGAAAAAGGGAGCGCGTCAGAGACACCAATCCATCGAAGAAACGATGCACAATGAAGACGGCTGGCATCTTCTCCCCCCGAATGAAGAGCCGAAACCGGACGCACTCGCCATCCGAGAAGAACTCAGAGAACAAATCCAATCCAATCTCGAAACTCTTTCACTGATGCAGCGCACCGTATTCGTCCTCCGATTCTACGAGGATTTTAAAATTAAGGACATCGCTGAGATCATCGGACGCACCGAAGGAACCGTTAAGAATTACCTTTTCAGGAGCGTTCAGAAAATGAAAAAAAGATTGTCACCTTATATAAAATCATAAATGGAAAACAACGATGAAAACAGATCACATCGCATCAAATCAATTGGTCCTCTTCATTCTCGACGAACTCTCTGCTGAAGAGAAAAATACAACACAGGACCATCTTCGAACGTGCCCCGAATGCCGGAGAATCTTGAAAGAAGAGAACCGATTCTTCCGCTTAATGCGTTCCCAGCCGCTTCTCCGGCCCGAAGACAGCATGATAGAAAAATGTCGCCTTCAACTGAAGGACCGTCTTAAACAGAAATATTCCCGAAAACCGCTGAAAATATTCTGGACAGATATCGTGGAGAGTCTGACCTACAAACCGGCTGTGAGACGTCTGGCCACTGTTGCAATCGTATTTCTCTTCGGTCTGGTGATCGGTCGGTTTCTCCCAGGACAAAGGCGAGAAATGGGTCTGAATGTAAAAGAAGCAATTCTTGCTCTCAGTGCTTCTGGACAAATCCAAGATCTGACAATTACTTCTTCAGAAGGGCATCCAGATCGGATTGAAATCTCTTTCCGAGCTGTTGAGGAAAAATCCTTCAAAGGATCCCTCCGTGATCCTGAAATACAGTACATTTTATCTTATGTCCTTGTCAACGAGACTCGGGACAATATTCGATTAAAATCTGTCAACCTCCTTAAAGAATCACATCAGGAAGAAATCGTCAAAAATGCGCTCATGTATGCTGTTGAAAACGACAGGAATCCTGGAATCCGTTTGCAAGCAATCAAGCTACTTAAGAAAATTCCGGTAAACGAGACCATCAAGAAAATTCTCATTGCAACGTTGTTCAGAGATGATAACGCGGGTGTACGAATGGAAGCCGTTGATGCACTCGCTCAAATCGATGACGAAAACATCATTCCCATACTTCAGAGAAGGGCCCAAGAAGATGAGTACACACGATCCGTGTTATTGAAGAAAGAATTTCAAAATACTCTTCCGGCAAGTCACGAATTGTAATAAGGCAACTTACAATCATAGGAGATCGAAAAATGAAAACGAAAGAAAAAATGGCTGCGCTGCTGATTGCTATCACCTGCTTAGGTTTTCTCTCCGGGATAGGAGCACAGGAACTCCGCAAGGAAAGAAAATACTGGGTGGGAGAAATCACGAAAAACTTCAAGGTGCAAAAGGGCGGCGCCCTCGTGATGGACGAAGTCCGAGGGGACATTACGATTAAGACTTGGGAAAAGGCCGAGGTTCAGATTCATGAAGTAAAACGCATGGACATCTTCACAAAAAGTGAAGCGGAAGCCGCCATGGAAGAGTCGAAAACAGGGTACGTCCAGGAAGGGAATACCATCACAATCGGCGGCCCTGCATTCGACAGAAAATGGATTCAGAGCACGTTTGAAATTTTCCTCCCCGTCGAATTCAACTGCAACATCGAGACGCAGGGCGGAGAACTTGCCATCGAAGGCATCAAAGGGACAGTCGATGCGTCTACGGGTGGAGGCGAAGTCACGTTGACGAAAATAGACGGACCCGTGAAAGCCAAAACTGGTGGAGGTGAAGTCCTCATTCGTTCAACAACGCAGCGCGTCTTCGTCAGTACAGGAGGTGGGAATGTCGAATTGACCGATTGCGGAGGAACTGTTGAGGTAAAGACAGGCGGCGGAGAAATCAACATCGAAAGAACGAAAGGCGATGTAAGCGCCTCGACAGGCGGCGGGGATGTCGAAATCAGGGAGACACAGGGCGGTGTCAATGTAAGCACCGGTGGAGGTGGCATCGATATCATCGATGCCACCGGGGATGTGACAGCAAAAACCGGCGGAGGCGATATTCACATCCGGAATATAAACGGGAATTTTAATGCCAGCACAGGAGGCGGATCCGTTGAGGGAAGCTCTATCAAAGGGTCGCTCGACGTTCACACAGGCGGCGGTGAAATCAAACTCGGCGACGTCCAAGGAGCGATCGAAGTTTCTACCGGAGGAGGGGACATCAATATAGCTATGTCCCTCAAAGATTTCAGCATTGATCATCATATGGAAATAAAAACCGGCGGCGGCGATATCGAAATCTCACTTCCGGAGAAACTCCCGGCCTCCATTCAAGCCGAAATCAAGTACGACCGCAGACGTTGGGAAGATTATAAAATTACTTCGGATTTCCCTGTACAGATCACCACAGAAGATGAGGGGTCCCGATACCGCATCATCCGAGCAACCGGAGATATAAACGGAGGCGGGGATCTCATCCACTTGAGAACAGCGGGAGGCAACATTCGAATCAGGAAGGTTCAAAGGTAGAATTTCTTTCCAACATCCATGATATCGGATAAGGGTAGATTATGAAAATCCGCCCTTATCCTTTTTTTATAAATCCAAACTGTATCACATTAAAACAAACGACCGCTTTGAAACAAAATATCACACTATACAATGGATAATGTCCCGGTAAAATCATCCAAACGCATTATCAGAATCCAATAGGACAAATGAGGAGTGGAACACTGAATGAATATGGATATATAATGTCACGACTCTATATAGGTATAAGTATTAAGAGTTTATCAGGATTCAATATTTCACATACACTGAGATCTTCTAATGGCTGAAGATAAATTTTTATTTAGCGGCGTCATAAAAATCCTCCAGAGAAAAAATGCAAGATTTTGGCATGCTATTTGTAACCCCTACTTGATAGAAACTAAAGAATGAATTCTAAAGATCCTCATAAAAAGAAGATCTTTTAAAAACTCCCCCTAAGGCGCCCCCGACGGGAAGTAACTCTTCAAAATAACCCTGTCGGGGGATTTTTATTCTGAACCTTGAATTTAATTCTACAACTTAAAAAATATTAAATAATTCTTGATTTATATCAAAATATCTTTATATTATTTGAAAAGTGAAATAAAATGGAGGAGAGTGCCATGAAGCGATTTATTCGTTGGGGAGTATGGATGGCAAGTCTTTCCATCATCGTAACGGTGTCCTATGCTCAATACACATCAGGACAAACAATAATAGGCTCCTATGCAAGCGGTGTTAAACTCATCGGTGGGAATACAGACGACTCCATCGTGAATTACGCCACTGGTATTTCTTTGAAGTATGTTTTTTCTGAATTTTTTACCGGAGAAATCACCGCAGGCCTCGGATGGGTTCGTCCGAGGGATCCGAATTCCTATTTTAAAAATCATCCCAATGCGCCGTATAAAACGTACATCTACCCTTGGAGTCTCAATTTTCGCTTCAACATGTTGCAGGAACAACGTGTCATTCCTTATGTGGGCATCGGAGCGGGTCTGACTCACTGGAATCTTCGAAACATCTCCGGAAAAGACAAGTGGTTTCCCTTTCCGGCTGCGGGTACATCCATATCGGGGAATCAAACCAACTTTACGGGTCTTGGCATTTTAGGAACATCCGTTTTCCTATCGGAAAATTTCGGCCTCGATTTTGAAATCCGTTACTCCCATTTATTCGGTCAGGGTGAGGACAACATCGGTACGGGTGATGCCAACAACGGTATCATCGAGGTGCGACTCGGTCTCGACATAATCTTTGGAGGTTTCCGAGATTCCGATCACGACGGCATCGAGGATAAATACGATGTCTATCCCTACCAGCCCGAGGATTACGACGGATTCCAAGACGAAGACGGCGCACCCGATCTGGATAATGATAACGACGGTATCCCAGATGATAAAGATCTCGCCCCAAACCTCGCCGAAGACATCGATGGATTCCAGGATGAAGACGGTGTGCCCGATCTGGACAATGACAACGACGGCATTCCCGACGTAAAAGATCAGTGTCCCAACGAACCCGAGGATTTCGATAAATTCCAGGATGAAGACGGATGTCCCGATCCGGACAACGACAACGACGGCATCCCCGACGCGCTCGATCAATGTCCGGACAAGCCCGAAACGTTCAACGGATACCAGGACGAAGACGGCTGTCCGGATGAAAAACCGCAGCTCGTGCTGCCCGAGGCGGGCAAGGAACTCATTCTCCAGGGTGTGACCTTCGCCACAGGAAAGGCCACGCTCACCGAGAATGCCAAGAAAGTGTTGGACATCGTCTGCGAGTCACTGAAAAACAATCCCGAAGTCTTTCTTGAGATCCGGGGCTTCACGGACAACACGGGAAGTGCAGTAACGAATCTGAATCTTTCACAGGCACGAGCCGAGTCGGTGCGGGATTACTTCGTCGAGAATGGGATTGCGTCCGACAGGTTGAGAGCCATCGGATACGGTGAGGCCAATCCCATCGCATCCAATAACACCGAAGAAGGAAGAGCGAAGAACCGGAGGATCGAATTCGTCCGGATTGAATGATAAAAACACGAAACCTTGGTATCAATTTTAAAGGCCCCCGTGCTCCGTAGACGGGGGCTTTTGAATGTCAAGTTACAGACAAGAATTTATAATTTTTTCGTATCGACACCTCCGGCAGAATCGATTTTCTTCCCCAAAAATCTGCGGAAAAAATACATCCCCGCCCACGCCAAAACGCATCCGATCGCATAATACGGAAAATCCCACCACGTGAACGAAGTCCCGATGAGCGTCCGACCGATGAATGCCGACCGGATGACTTCCAAAAAAACCGGATGCCACAACTGAAGACATTCCAAAAAACAGGTAATCCCAAATACACAGGCCGCGATCCAAAAGACAGGTGCGGTCGGCCGCATAAAAGACGCCAACAGGCACCAGAACAACTCGTACAGGATGCCGCCGGCGGAATCATTGAACCAGCGCGCTCCAGGACCCCGGTAAAACTTCGTCGCAAATCCCAGAGGGACGACAACGAGAAGCGAGATCAGAATGCTCCGACGATAGAGCCTGATCTGTCCGGCTTCCATCATTCTTATCTCTTAAGCAGAATGAGAAGACCGGCGGCCAAACCCAAAAGGTCGAGTACACCGCTCAGATACGGAATGTTTACATTCAGTAGAGGAGATACACCCCTGGCGATGAGCCAGATTCCCAAGAGGAGAAATCCCAAACTCTTCGTCAACTTTGCCGATCCCAACAAGATCAAGACACCCGCAGCCAGCGCAAACAGCGGCAGGAGCGTGTCCAGAACGGACACATGGACACGCAGCAGAGACAGAAATCCCCCCAGGACGAGCCAGCATCCTAAAAATAGCGTTCCAAGATTCTCCGAAACTTTCATTGCTTTCCTCCTCGAAAAACGTGGCTTCGATTCAAAACAACGGCCACGCAAAAAGAGATGGCGCATCCGACGACGACATACCACAACCAGAAAACGGGAGTGAACGCAGCGATAAAGATATTTGCGACAATACTCACAAATACGCCGACAATGGCGGCCTTATCTTGGAATGTTTTAAAAAATCGTCCCATCAGGAAAATGCCCAGCATGCCGCCGTATGTCACCGAGGCGATCGACAGTCCGACTTCGACAAGCGGATTCTTCGTATTCTTCAACAGGACAGAGATGCCCACGATCATCAGCGCCCAAAGGAATGAAATCAATCTCGAAATGCCCACCTTCTTTGCATCGGAATAATTTTTCTTGTCGATCTCCAACAGATCCACCGTCGTGGATGAAGAGAGAGAATTGATTGAAGAACTCAGAGTAGACATCGCAGCGGCGAAAATCCCCGCCAGCATCAATCCCCGGAGTCCTTTGGGAAGATGGTTCATAATGAAATACGGGATGATTTCATCGCTGCGGTCGAACGCCATGCCGCTCAAAAGCTGCTTGATAAAAAGACCGAACAGTAAAAAGAGGAAAAACTGGAAGATGATGATAATCCCGCTGAAAACCATCGCCTTCTGAGCTGAACGTTTATCCCTGCAGGAAAGCACCCTCTGTACGATCAAGTGATCCGTGCCGTGAGAGGCAACCGACAGAAAAGCACCGCCGATGAGCCCGGAAAAAATACTGTACGAACCGAACAGGCTGGAAAACCCCCGCTCCAAACCCGATGATACGACCTTCAGACTGGAACCCGGAATACGACCGAGCACCGAAAAAAACGGCAAGGAAAGATGATGTGAAACGACAGCCATGCCGATGACTGCGCACGAGATGTACAGCGCCAACTGGATCGAGTCCACAACGACGACGGACCGGAGACCTCCGTAAAACGTGTATAGGAACGTGGCCCCTCCGATGACGACGATCGAAAGCCAATAGTCCCAACCCGTGATTACAGAAAGAGGAATGGCCGTCGCAAAAAGCCGGACGCTGTCCGCTAAAAGCCGCGTGACGTGGAATATCGCAGAAATCCACTTCCGGGATGAAACGCTGAAGCGGCTCTGGAGAAACGCATACACCGTCTCGAACCCGCCCTCGAAATATTTCGGAATGAGGAAGACAGCCACGAAAATCCGACCCAAGAGGTAACCAAAAGTGACCTGAAGAAACCCCATGCCCGATACGTACGAAAGCCCGGGAATGGAAATAAACGTCAACGTGCTCGTTTCCGTGGCCACGATGGAGAAACAGGCGACCAGCCAGGGAATCGACCGGCTTCCCAAGAAATAATCCTTCACATCCCGCGAGGCCGAAAACTTGATCCCGATGATGTTGATCAGGAGGAAGTAGAACAGAATAACGGCCAAATCAACGTTCATAAAGAAGATACTCCTTCCTCATCATTGCGAAATCATTCTCTTCCCCCATCCATGAATTTTCGATCTCTCGCAGGCACGAGCCGCTCAGAATCATCTCGCGGATGCGTGATCCGCCCGTCAGCAGATCGAACGTCGGATGAACGCTGTTGAATTCATAGACATCTTTGAGGAAAACAAGACGATCTCCGTAAAGATCGGTCAAAGCCTTGACTGCGGCCACGCCCGTCAAGAACGGTTTGAATGCGGTTCGATCCCTCACATGGATGAACACGCCGCCCGCGACTTCATCTGCATATTTGTGAAATGTCGGCTTAAAATAGACCGGTCGGAAAATGACGCCTTGCAGATCCATTCCTCCGAGACGCGCGACCCATTCGTACGGATCGATAAATGGAGCACCCAGCAATTGAAAAGGAGTCGTCGTTCCCCTTCCCTCCGACACGTTCAGTCCCTCAAAAAGACAGTATCCGGGATAGACGAATGCCGTCTCCTCCGTGGGCATGTTGGGCGATGGAGGAATCCACGGAAGGCCGGTCTCAAAAAGAAACATTGACGGCTTCCATCCTTCCATCATCACGACCGAGAGGTTGACGTCGAGCTTCTTGAAATCTTTGTACAGAAGCGCCAGCTCCGCCGCCGTCATCCCGTGTCTGATCGGAACGGGAAAAACGCCGACGAAAGACACGAACCCCTCCATCAGAAGCGGACCTTCAACGCGAATTCCTCCGAGCGGATTGGGCCTGTCAAGGATCATCATTTCCATATCTTTTCCGTCGATGGCCTCCATGAACAGCGCCATGGTATTCACGTACGTGTAGTACCGCGATCCCACATCCTGAACGTCAAAAAGCACAAGGTCGATGTCGTCAAGAGCCGTCTCATCCGGAATGAGCGAATCGTAGGAATCCCCGTAAAGACTGACCACGTCGCACCCGACATGCGGCTGCCGTTTCACAGCTGCCTGATCCTGCTCCGTTGAAAAAATTCCGTGCTCCGGTGAAAAGAGTCTCCGAATCCGAAGGCCGCGCTCCTCCAATACATCCCAGATATACCGGCAATCCCGTGTGACGGACGTCTGATTCACGATGAGAGCGATGCGTCTTCCCTTGTACTTCTCCACGTTGCCAAGAAATACCTCCAACCCCGTCTTCACCATCTCGAACACTCCTGTGTCATTCTATCTGAATGAGTCGATCTTCAAAAACCACCGAGTTCTTGATTATCGATCGATTCGCCACGGACGATCCCGGAAGTACGACCGTCTTCTCTAAAAACACGTCCTCTCCGATCTTCGCTCCCTCGCCGACGACGGTATCCTTGATCACCGAGTCCTTACCGATTCTGCACGACGGTGAAAGGAGTGCATGGCTGAGACCCATGGCGTGAGTAAGCCTCTTCCCCAGACCCAAGACCTCTTTCATCGCGCGGACATTCGCCTCCCAGTACGAGCGGATTGTTCCCACATCCAGCCAGAAACCGGCGTGCTCGACATAACCGATGGCTCCATCCCCCATCAGGCCTGCGAATCCCGTCGTCACGATGCTCGAAAATTCCATTTTCAAGTACTGAAAAATAGCAGGGGATAAAACCGCCACGCCCGTGTAGATCAGATCGGAATCGATTCGTGCCCCTCGAACGGTATGGAATCCAACAACCCGATTCTCTTCGACTCCAACGGGTCCGATATCTCCCGCCCTCTCGGTTCGATAGAGCAGCAGTGTTCCCGGCATCCCCAATTCACGGTGGCGGTCGGCGAAAAAACCAATATCCGCATCCAGGACTACATCGCTGTTGATCAACACGAAATCATCATCTCCGAGAAGCGCCTCGCATTTCTTCAGACCGCCGCCCGTTCCAAAAATCTCGTCTTCTTCAGAGAACGAGATGTCCAAGCCGAAAAAACCATGCTTCTCGAGGAAGCGGACGATTCCGCTCCCCTCGTGGTGGAGGTTGCATACCACCTCTTGGATGCCTGCCTCCTTGAGTAAAAAAAGGGAATAGCAGATCGAGGGAAGATTAAGTACGGGAACGAGCGCTTTTGCGCAACGGTTCGTCAGCGGCCTCAACCGCTCTCCGAGCCCGGCAGCCAGGATAAAGCCCTTCACCTCTTCTCTCCTATTCTGAATTATTCACCACAGATCAACACGGAATAACACAGAAAAAAAGAAAACATCGAATTAAAATGAAGTGAATTAAAAGGAATAATCTGAAACACCATCACAACCAATTTAACGATGTTTTTTAATTTCTGTGTTTTACTCTGTGTTCATCTGTGGTTTGTGAATTAATCAAACTATGTATTTCAGCAGGATTTCACCCGCTGCCTTCAATTCTTCTCTCCGCACGATGTAATCCGATAAATACGCGACCGTCGGCGAAATGTAGGGTTCGTACACTGTGTTGCCCCTCGACGTGATCTGATACCCGAATGTTCCAAGCGCCTTGACGTTCCTCTGAAAAGCCATCAGATCGAAGAAAGCCGCGTACTCTTCGAACGTCATCCGTCCGTACCCGTTTTCATTCAGACGATGAAAGTGGTAACCCTTTAAAATCTCCACAACGTCGTCTTCCAAGACAAGATAGGAATCGCGAAGAAGAGAGGCTGCATCGTACTGGGGCAGGCCCATCCGTGCGTCTTGAAAGTCGATGACGAACGGCCCTGAAGGACGGATGAGTACATTCCTGCTGTGAAAATCCCTGTGGTTCAGGACGAACAGCTCCGGACGATAAAGCATCTCGGCCACCTTCGTGAACTCACTCCGGAGTGTTCGGATTTCGGTTTGACTCATCCTCGCACGAAAGTAATTCAGAAGCGTGTTGTCGATGAAAAAGTTGAACTCGAACATCAGTTTTTCACCATCGAAACTTAGGCAAAATGGGATGCAATCCCCCTCTCCTTCGATGAATTGAATATCGACCATGATGTCGATCAGTCTTTTATAGAGAGAGATACCCTCATCCCGTCGCAAACTCGGAAAGAATTTCTGTAAATGCTCGTCCCCGCCATCCTCCTGCAGGATCAGGCCGTTTTTCTCATCGAAGGCACGAATTTCTGGGACAGGGATGCCCTCCTTCTGAAACATCCCATCCACGATGAAAAATGGATACTCCCCCGCGGACCTGCCTATAAAATTCGAATCCACACACAGGACGGAACTTGTGTCCTCATGATGAATGCGAAAATATTCCCGCGTGGAAGCATCCCCTGCCAGCTTCTCCGCGGGTCCATACTCTCCGATGGAATTCTTCAAGAAACAGTGGATATCTGCACTGAACAGTATAGGATTGGATCGATCCAATAGACTCCCTTCATCGGGACAACCAAGCAGTGTCACCACACTCGGCGTCGATCATTCCCATCGAAAAAAAACGTGACAAAATGTATCACATTTTCTCTGGAAGGTCAAGCAAAATCGAAACATGGGATAAAAACTGAAGCTTAAAAAGCCTAAATTTTGCTTGCATATTTCAATAAGGTTATTTATAATAACCATGTCCTTCAGTACCAGCATCCGTTTTACTAACAACCGCTTATCCGCTTCCTATAAAATTGTAACGTGTAATTGTACATACGGAGAAAATAAGTGGAACGACCCATCCTGACAGATAAAGCTCAATATCCCACAGAAGAAGTCATTGACTCCCACATCGGAAATTCAAGAAAATTATGGTTTTCATTTTTTGAATATATTCATACAAACCATCCGGACTTTTCCGAAGAATGGAAATATTACAACGATGGTAAAAGCTGGCTTTTAAAAGTAACAAGAAAGTCAAAAACAATATTCTGGCTGTCTATTCTTAAAGATACTTTCAGAACAACCTTCTACTTGAGTGATAAAGCCGAACCAGCTATTTTCAACAGTGCTATTTCAGATGAATTGAAGGAACAATTCAGAAACGGGAAAAGATACAATAAAATACGCGACCTTACGATAATTTTTAAATCCACAAAAGATATTGAATATGCTAACCTGAATTATTCACCACGGATCAACACGGAACAGCACAGATAAAGAAAAAATATTGGAATAAAATGAAGAGAATTAAAAGGAATAATCTGAAACACAATCATAAATCAATTTAACTATGTTTTTAAATTTCCGTGTTTTATTCCGTGTTCATCTGTGGTTTATGAATTCATCAGA
>JBDRSZ010000229.1:0-6909 GCA_043824415.1 bacterium
CACTTTCTTCCTAAATCTTAGAGAAGAACAAGAAAAATATGTGCTACAACTTGCGCAAGAATACAATATGACAGCCAAGGCTCGTGAATATATAGGAGCAAAAAAAAAGATATATTATTACGGTGGAGCCTTTGAATTATATAATCCGTTCACTATTATCGATAGATGGCAAGAGCGGTTGAATAAATTAGAGTAATAATTTGGCATAACCATCGGCTGCATCCGACCGAAACTCGGGGTATTTTTGGGCGCATTTAGTGTTGGGTTTGTTGAAAGTTAGGATTAGCGCGCGTAGGCCGTGCGTTTTGTTTCGGCGGGTGAGCCGTATGTTAAACGCTTAATTGATACAAGTTTCATTTTAAGGAAGCCTTTCACGTCGTGCAGGGGTTCTGCCCTAACGTAAATTTGCTGTGATGGGCCAGGATTTATATCCTGCCCCATCTATGAGTCTGAGTAAAGAACGATATTCTTATCCCTTATTCTCGAGTCTCGCAGAGGTTCCTGTCTCTGCTTTACGGTCGCCGTTCCTCAGCAAAGGTCAGATTCCTTGCGGGAAAGCAAGATCGCCCGCGAGGCGTTTTGCTGAGAGCGGAAAAGTGCCGTGCCGCTGGAATCAATTTCAACGCAGCATTCGGACAGTTTCAGTTAACGAGCAGAACTAACACACGTTGGGGGTGGCAGTATCTCAAGCATGGAGGTGAAGCCTATATGACACGAAAAAAACAAACGCGAGGAAAGTGCAGTTTTTGCGGGGACGAGATGGCCAAAAGCGGTCTGACCAGGCACTTGCCAACGTGTTCAAAGCTCCAAGAGGTCATAAGCGCCGCTAACAAAAGGCCTGGTAAAGAACAAGTGCTGTATCATCTTCAAGTGCAGGATGCCTGGGAGGGTGATTATTGGCTGCACTTGGAGATGAACGATTCGGGGACGCTGGCGAATCTGGACCATTATTTAAGGATCATTTGGCTGGAATGTTGCGGACACTTGAGCCGGTTTTCTATTGGAGGTTGGAAAGGAGAAGAGATTGCATTGAAGAGGCGGGCGGAGGAAATCTTTGAGCCGGGGATAGAGTTAATACATATCTATGACTTCGGGACCTCGTCGGAGACGTTGATCAAAGTAATGGGGGAACGGAGGGGCAAACCACTGACCCGCCATCCGATTGTGCTGCTGGCGCGTAATGAGCCTCCTGAATTCTGTTGTATGGAATGTGAACAACCGGCCAAATGGTTGTGTGTAGAGTGCATCTACGAGACTGATGAATCCGGGACGTTGTGTGATGAGCATGCGGAGGATCACCCGCATGAAGAATACGGGGAACCGATACCATTCGTGAACTCTCCGCGGATTGGGATGTGCGGCTATTGTGGACCAGTGGAGCCGCCATACTGAGGGTAGCTTCCGCCCAATAAGTCGCTGCACCCGACCGAGCCATCGAGAATCCAATTCATTACTTGTTCCACAGGGGCTATACCCCCGCGGTTTTCTTAATTTCAGGAGGCTGTAAAGATGATAACAAAGAACACACTTTTCCTGCACGAGGAGATCCTGCTCCTGGCTCTGCGTGATGAGGAAGGTACGGTTGCATCGGGTACGATGTATCAATATGCAATAGGTGGAGCCGTTCTGGCGGAGCTGCTGCTTCAGAAGCGTATCGGGATTGAGGAGTTGAGGAAGAAAAAGCTCGTCAACGTTCTCAGCTCCACGCCGGTCGGCGATCCCTTGATGGACGAATGCCTTGAAAAAGTCAGCAGGGCGAAAAGGCGTGCGTCGCTTCAGACCTGGGTTTCGCGGTTTGCGGGCATGAAGAAGCTGAAACATCGCGTGGCCGAACAGCTGTGCAGGCGCGGCATCCTTCGGGTTGAGGAAGGAAAGGTTCTCCTGATCTTCAGCCGTAAGGTCTATCCAGAAATCGATCCGGAGCCCGAAAAGAAGCTGATCGAGCGGCTCCGTCAGGCCATTTTCACTGACGCGAAGGATGTCGATCCACGAACAGTCGTCCTTTTATCCTTGGCGAAAAGTGCTGATCTACTAAAAGTGACCTTTGATAAAAAGATGTTGAAGGATCGCAAGGAACGGATCGAACAGATTATCAACGGTGAGATGACCGGAAAAGCCACCAAGGATGCCATTGATGCAATGCGTGCGGCGGTGATGGTGGCCTGCATCATACCAGCTGTTACGGTCGCGACCGCTCATCGTTAGTTTTTCATCAGAAACATACGATACCACTGTATTTCATTTATTCCGTCCGATCTTGTGTTATCGAAACAATGTGTGAATAGCGACTATCGAGGAGATCGAGAATTGGCTATGCTGAAAAAGGGAAACGGATCACGTCTGAAGCGGCCCAGGCACCCGATGCCGGATTATGTGCGAGATGTGCTGAATGGCCGCGGCTTGATGGAAGCGTATCGCGAACGCCCGCCGTACCAGCAGAACGATTATATCAGCTGGATCACCCGAGCTAAGAAGCCGGAGACGCGCGAGAAGAGGCTCGCGCAGATGTTGGATGAATTGGAGGGCGGCGACCTATATATGAACATGCCATACCGCGGAAAACGAACCTGATCTTCTACTTTGTCCGACAAATTTTACTTGTGTTTTGATATGAAATTAAGTATACTTTTCGGAGAGGATGATTGACTATTTCGTAACCAAAGAGGAGGTAGAGTATGAAGAAAGGATTACTGTTCACAGTTGCTTTGCTCATTTTAGCGTCGGGAGCGCAGGCTCAGATCGAGAAGGGCGACACGGAAGTCAGCTTCATGGGGTATTATATCACTTATGTGGGCGGGGAAGATGTGGTTGGTTTCGGCAGCGGTTCGTTCCAGTTGAGCTTTGGAAAATACCTGACGAACAGGGTGATCATCGGAGTCGCTCCGACGGTATCATTCACGAAGATGCAGGATGAATGGGAGACGAACTGGAGCGGTTCGGCCTACATGAATATCAATTTTTCATCATCGGCCAAAATGATTCCCTATATCACGGGTCAGTATTATCAGTACACTTTCAAAATTCCGGCGTTCGCGGACTTCACCGATTTTTCCTACATCAACGTCGGCCTTGGCTTCAAGAGTTTTTTCAACGAGTACGCTGCTTTGAACACCCTCGTTTCCTACGGCTTCTCATTAGCTGAAGATGCCGAGGGCGGAATCCTTATGATCATGACTGGGCTTTCTTTCATTTTTTAATAGGTCGTAACACTCCGGTAGTGTCTGTTGATGCTTCCGGAGTTTTCTTTCTAAAAGAATGGAGTTACCGCCATGAAACGATGCGCAATTATTTTCCTCTTTCTCGGTACCCAAGCAATATTTGCTCAGTTCAATCTGTATTTGGATAGTCAGATTCCCGTTTCCGCCGATCGGGTGTCACGTATTCAGATGAGCAAGGACGGCCGGTTTTTAGCACTCGGAGGTTCCAACGGACGGGTGACTATCTGGGACATCGGGGCGAAGCGGATGCTGCACGAGCTGAAGGGACATTACGGCGAGATCGGCGGTCTGATCTTTGACTCGAAACAGAGAAACCTGATCACGGGCGGCAGTGACGGGAAGATTCTGGTTTGGGACCTGTATTCCGGGCAGCTTCAGCAAACGATCAAAGATTTCGGCTCGTCCGTTCTCTCCATCGTTCTTTCACCCGACGACCGGATGCTTGCCGCTGCGGGTAAGAAGAGCGATATTTATCTGTGGGAATTCCCCATAGGAACGTTGAAGGGAAAGCTGAGAGGACACAAGAAAAACGTAATGGGCGTTGCCTTTAACGTGAACGGCGATCAAATCCTCTCTGTCAGCGAAGATCGGCAGATGATCGTCTGGAATGTGAATACCTTAGAGCTTATCCGAAAGACGAGCATCGAGGCCCGTACGATGCAGGGATCGGGGATCGACATCAAGTCGGCTGCCTATAGTTTTGACAGCCAATTTGCGGGTGTGGGCATCCAGGAGTATGTCCTGGCCAAGGGCGGCAACCGGATGATCTTCAAGTACAATATGTCGTTCTACGACTGGAAGACAGGGGCCGAGATCGAGACGCTGGAGGATAACCGGAAGGACGTCGATTTCTTCGTCATCTCACCCGATAAGAATTATGCCATCACGGATAATTCGACGCTCCGGAAGAATGAAATTTCTTTCTGGAACATTCAGAAGGGCGTTGTCGAGCAGAACTATCCGATCGACGGGAAGATTTCCGCCATCGGCATTTGCGAGGACGGAAAGTGGCTGGCCGTTGGATACCAGGATCCCAGCAACGCTTCCCGGAGCATCGTGAATGTGTGGCAGGTTTCGGGCATCGAAGGATTTCAACGGTTTGCCACGGGCCAGACCGTACGGTCTTCCGGAGCATCGGGTTTCGGTGCGTCTATCCGTGTGACGACTCCTGAAGAGCCGCTTATTCAATTCGGGCAGAGGAAGCGGATGGCTGTGATGTATTTCGACAGCCCCGGCCAGAGCGAGGACATCGGCAAGACGACGTCGTATTTGCTCGAGGCAAAATTGGGGAACAGTCCCTTAGTGGAACTCGTTGAGCGGAATCAGATCCAAAAAGTACTGAATGAGTTGAGTTATCAGCAAACAGGCCTGACGGCTTCGAATGCTGCGGAGGTTGGAAAGCATTTGAACGCGGAGTATATGCTCATGGGTAGTCTGAATAAATTGGGGAACCTGCTCATCATCACATCCAAGCTCGTCAATGTGGAGACGGCCCAGATCGAGGGGACGCGCGAGGTTCAATGCTCCAATGCCACGATTGAGAACATTTCGGACATGGTCGCTGTTCTGGCGCCGACGATTGTCAAGTATTGAACAATTCGGATTTTTTTCTAATAGAGACTATCAAAAATCGGGATTCACCACAGATCAACACGGAATAACACTGATCAAGAAAAACATTAAATTCAAATGGAGTGAATTATCGTCAGACAATATGAAACACAATCATAAACCAATTTAACCGTGTTTTTAATTTCCGTGTCTTACTCCGTGTTCATCCGTGGTTTGTGAATTCATCAGACTAAGAACGCACTGCTCCCAGACCCGTTCGAATCAAATTTCTTTCATCATCAAACCAATCGCCATAAGCGTTGCCGGGAAGGAATTCGTCGTGCGCCGCCACGAGAAAATCCTTCAAACGGCTTCTCATCTGTTTGAGGAGCGGCAGTTCTTTTCCCCCCGCGGCCAGGTTGGTCATTTGAAAGGGATCTTCGATATTATCATAAAGCTCTTCTTCCCCTGTCAGCCATTGACAATAGGTATACCGTTTCGTATAAACGCCGCGCCATTCGGGCCAGCGCGTCCCGCTCTGGAAGAAATCCCAGTGAGACGTGTAGCTCCCAATGAGAACCTCTTCTCTTCCGTTTCGCTCTTTACCCAGCATGATTGCGCTCAGGTCAGTACCGTCGACTTCTCTGGGAATGCCGGTACCGGAAAGACTGCACAGGGAGGGTAGATGATCCATGGCCGTGAAAAGCGCATCGCTGGAAGTCCCCTTCTTTATTTTTCCGGGCCAGCGGACGATGAGGGGAATCTTGATGGCTTCGGTGTACGGAACCATTTTATTCAGGCGTCCGTGACTGCCGTGCATCTCTCCGTGGTCTGAAGTGAACACAAGAATCGTATTCTCCGCAAGACCGGATTCATCCAGATAATCCAACAATCTGCCGAGGTTGTCGTCCATGTTTTTACACATGGCCAGATAATAACGAATTTCAATGAGCGAACGTGGATTGTCGGCGGGCACATTGGGAGACCAATGTATTCTCTCCGGCACTTTTTCCAAGTACCCCTCCGGTATGTAATCAGGATGGAAAGGCGGATGGGGAGGATGCGGCGCGACCGTTAAAAAGAACGGTTTGTCTGAGTTTTTATGGCTTTCCATGTATGTGATTGCCTGATCGATTTGCGTATCGGTCTCATATTTTTGAGAGTAGAGTTTCTCCGGTTTGTCTTTATAGTACCAGTAATTGTTAAAGTCCGCATGAAAATTGAATGCCTCCCAATGCCGATACCCAAGGCGTCCGGGCCCCGGCGGAACATATTCGGTTTCCGGATTTATGTTCCGGTATGCCTGTATTGCTTCCCGATTGGGCTCGTACTTTCCTTCACGTTTCCGCCAGCCGGCCGACAGGTGCCATTTTCCAATGAAACCCGACTCATACCCGGCTTCATTGAAAACATTCGCCAAGCAATGAGGATTTTGGACTTGATTCGCCTCGACAAAGTTCATCATGATTCCCGAATGTGTGGGGTAACGGCCGGTGTGCAGCATGCCCCGGTAGGGCGTGCAGAGCGGGCAGCTTGATATCGCATTTGTGAATGTAACGCCTTCGCCTGCCAGACGGTCGATATAAGGCGTGGTGATGTCTTTACCGCCGTAAATGCCGCACACATCCGCGCGAAGCTGGTCGTCGAAAATGACAAGGATGTTCGGTTTTCTGCCTCCGCCAGGAAAGCGTTTTCCGGAACAACAGGGCAGGGCGACCGTCGCAGCACCCGCCGCCGCTGTTTTCAGGAACGTTCTCCGGTCGATGTGCTTTTTGTCCAATTGGACCGGATCGGTTGTTTTTGAGGTTGTTTTTGTTGTTTTCATTTTTGTTGCCTCAATTATTTTTGAGGATGAAATAACCGGCGATTATCCTGGATTTCCCAATCCAGGACGCAAAATTATACCTCCGCCCATGCGGGCTGTGAAGCTCGCTTTTTATTGCACCCCGAACGGGAAAGTCCGGGGCGATCAGTTCGTTTATATCTTCTTTTCTTTTTTCTGTTTCCGTTTTTCTTTTAGGGTTTGCTTAGCCTTTTTTTGATCTTCTCGTTTGCCTTTATCTTTTTTTCCCTTGTCGCCCATTTCAACTACTCCTTTCCCATTTTAATTTTTTTAACAAGACATGTTGATTTACTTACC
>JBDRSZ010000230.1:0-4821 GCA_043824415.1 bacterium
TGTCGCCGAGCTTTCGTTTTCCGATGTATTGCACCTGATCGGCTTTCGTGAAGTAGATGACCGGATCGCGGAAGAAGGTTTCAGTATAATTTCTTTTCTCGTTCTCAGGCAGGGGCATTGTTCCCTGGCCGGGGATGGTCATCCATCCTTCCTGCCCGTTGAGGACCATTTCGATCTCTCCCATGGGCGTGGCGATTTTGGCTTTCATCCTGTCGGGGTAGACCATGAGGATTTCGCCGGTCAAGTCCATCTCTCCCATGGGAGTGACCTGGGAGAGCTGCATGGACACCTTCATGTTTTCGATTTTTTGGATGGCCTCCAATCCGCCCGACGCGTCGATAGCTTTATCGAAAAGAGCTTTGCCTTTGTCGAGGGATTGGGCTGTGGCTTCGGGGGCTTCTTCGCCCTTGGGCGCGGGTATGGCGATGTCGATGGTCTTCACAGGCCCCAGCGTTGACAGGGGCTCGTCGAAGTCGTCTTTCTTCCCGACGACAAGAATGCGCACTTTGTCGGGATGGAGGTATTTTTTCGCCACGCGGAGGATGTCCGCTTTTGTCGTTTTTTCCACGCTTTCCTTAACGGTGTCCATGAAATCTTTCGGATAATCGTAATAGTCGTAGATCATCAACCGGTTGACGATTTTCGCTTTCGAGTCGAAGTTGAAGACGAAGCCGTTGAGGTAGGAATCTTTGGCTTTTGTGATTTCTTCATCCGTGACTTCGGTTTGTCTGATTTTATCGATTTCCTCGAGCATGATTTTAATGGCTTTCACCGTGGATTCCGATTTTGTCTGACAGCCGGATGAGAATGCGCCGGGATAACCGTAGTTGGCGCCGAACGCCCCCCAGACGTTGTAGGCCAGGCCTTCGTCCGTTCGGACTCTCTTGAACATGCGGTCGAAGGAGAGAATCTGGTTCATGACGATGAGAGCGGGGTAGTCGGGATTGTCCATCGTGCCGCCGATGTGGCCGAGCATGATGTTGGACTGGTTGACATCGGGCTTGTCGATGTAATTCACTGTGAAATCGTAGGTGTAATCGATTTTGGGCTTGGGAGGGATGTCGAGCTTGCCCGGGTTCCAAGCCGCGAATACGCTTGCGATCTTTTGCTGCAGATCCTTGGATTTGAAGTCGCCCCAGGCCGCGAAGGTGATGTTGTTCGGGTGGAAGTACTCGTTGTGGAATGCCAGAAGGTCGCTCCGGGTGATGGCCTCGATGGTGGCGTATTCCGGATGCCGGGCGTAGGGATTGTTCGCACCATAGATGAGTTTCGCAAATTCCCTGTTTGCGATTTGTCCGATGTCGTCGTTGCGGCGGGAGATTTCGGATTTCATTTCGATCTTAGCCAGGTTGATTTTCTCTTCGGGAAACGCGGGATGCATGAGGAGGTCCGCCAAGACTTCCAATCCTTTGTCGATGTCTTCTTTAAAAACGGATATGGCCACTCCGCCCGACCCTTCGCCGATGTAGGTTTCGACCGTGGCCCCGAGGGTCTCGAGGAGTGCATCGAGCTTGTCCCCGGAGATGTTTTTCGACCCTCCCGTCCTGAGGACGGTTCCTGTGACGGAGGCGAGGCCGATTTTATCGGCGGGCTCGTAGATGGAACCCGTGAGGATCATCGCGCGAAGGTCGATGGTGGGATAATCCGGGTCTTCGACGAGAAAGAGTTTTATCCCGTTTTTCAGGGTTGTTTCGTTGACTTTGGGCATGTTGATTTTATGGAGAGATGGATACTTGAAGGTATCCTTTGGATTTTTCTGTGCACTGAGTGACGCAGCCATCAGGAAAGCCAGCACAAAGACGATCCCAATGCGGGTGTATGGAGAATGTTTCATGGCATTGTCCTTTCTTTGGAATTTTCGATTCCGACTGATGATTCGAATACTATTCTGTTTCGGGGACGATTTCGCCGATGGTCCGGTTCTTCTTCGTCAGGTATTTCTTTGCAACGTCTTTGATAGCATCGGCTGTGACCGCCTCCACTGCTTCAACCTCAGTAAATACTTTTTTCCACGACCCGGATACGGCTTCGGCATTGGTTAGCATTTCCGCCATGTCACTGTTGGATTTCATGCCGTCGATCAGCCCTTTTCTGATCGTCCGCTTGTACTTTGTCAGCTCTTCTTTCGAAACGGATTCTGTTTTGATTCTTTCGATCTGTTCGTCGATCATCTTAAGGCATTCTTCCGATGGTTGATCCTTGGCGGGAACGGCGAAGAAGGCCACGAGGTTGGGAAATTTATCCCCTGGAAAACCGTTGAACGCGCCGACTTGGACTGCGATTTTCTCTTCCTTCACCAGCACATTGTACAGCCATGAGGAACGTCCCTGGCCGATGATGTTGGCCATGGCGTCGAGTGCTGCGTCGTCCTTGTGATTTCCGTCGGGGCGATGGTATCCGACGATGAGGATGGGTTGCGATTGCGCCAAGACCTGGACGCGCCGCTCTCCCCATTGCTCGGGTTCTACAGTACGCGGGAGTTCGGGCTTGGGTCCGCCGGGAATGCGGCCGAAGTAGATCTCGGCCAGTTCGAAGACTTCCTTGGCTTTGACGTCGCCGACGATGGCAGCGACGAGGTTGTTTGGGCCGTAATACTTGGAAAAATAATCATTCACATCCTGTCGCGTGATGCGTTCGAGGTCGGACATGTGACCGACGACGGAATGGTGGTAGGGATGGGCTTTAAAGGCGGTCGCCAGGAAATCTTCGATGAGCTTTCCGATGGGTCTCGTTTCAAGACCCAGCCGTCTTTCTTCCATGACGACGTCCTTCTCTTTGTAGAATTCGCGGAAGACGGGGTTGAGGAATCGGTCGGATGTCATGGCCATCCAGAATTCCAGCTTGTTGGAGGGCAGGGAGTTGACGTACTGGGTGGCGTCGTTGCTCGTGTAGGCGTTCACACCCCTGTCGCCCTCTTTCATCATCATGTCGAAGTACTCGTTGTTGACGACGACCTCTTTAGCCTTGAGGCGCAAGTCTTCGAACGTCTTGCGCATTTCTGTGAGTTTCATCGAGTCCGACTTGACTGTTTCCCTCTCCTGACGCATCTGGTCGTACAGGATGTCGAGCTGGTCGAGTAATTTGGATTCCTGCCCGTAGTCCTTCGTTCCGACGGTCTTCGTTCCTTTGAAGGCCATGTGCTCCAGAAGATGCGAAATGCCCGTGATGCCGACTGTCTCATTGGCGGATCCGGCGGCCGCATAGATGTGGAAGGACGCGACTGGGGCGTCGTGGCGTTCGAGGACGATAAACTTCATCCCGTTGGAGATCGACTGTTCTTTGACCTGATTCATGATCTTGTCGAAAGTCTGCGCTCCGACTGCAAACGACAGAAAGAGGACGCAGAAGAAACAAACGATTCCTGTCACTTTGTGAAAGATTCCCTTTTTCATAAGAGATTCTCCCTATGTTTTGGTACGTGGTTGATGTGACGGATATTACGTCTGCAAAGATAGGTATTTTCTTTTTGAAAATCAAGAAACATGGACATGCAAAACTATCTTTTTTCTTGACAAGGATTCGATTTTTCAGTACCTTTTTTAAAACAAACCTATTCCGCCTTCTTCATACGATGGGGAATGACAGGAGGTGCATCCAATGGAGAAAATTCTTGTTGTTGAAGATGATGAAGATATTCGTGATCTTCTTACCGAGACGCTGAAGAAGTGGGGATACGAGCCTGTTTTGGCTGAAAACGGCAAGGTCGGTTTAGATAAATTCCAAACCGATTCGTTCTCTCTCGTCATCACCGATATACGGATGCCTGCGATGGATGGGCTGACGATGTTAAAAACGATGAAGAAAACAGATTCCAAAATACCCATCATCGTTATCACGGGGTATCCTTCGGTGGACTCCGCTGTGGAGAGTTTGGTCGAGGGCGCCGATCATTACCTGGTGAAACCCATCAACATGAATGATCTCCAGGCGAAGATCAAGAAGTCCTTCGAGAAGAGGAAAATGCAGAAAGCGCTGGCTTCGACGAAGATTGCCAATATTGTTCTTGTTCTGTCGATACCCCTTTGGATCATCATGGGTTTTTTCCTTGCGCGTTTGTTTGAGTAGATTTGGATTGCTGGTGAATACTTCAAGCTCTTGGCAACGATGTCAGGAGCTTGTTTTTTTGTTTCTTCGTTTTCTTCCTGTTTCATTCACAAACCACGGAGTCACACAGAGCAAAACATGGAAATCGCAGAAAAATATTTGAATTGAATCTTATCTGCATTCATCTGTTTTTAGCTTTACTCCACAATCGATTGCTTTTTCTTTGTCCATGTAGTTCAATGTATTTCCAAACCTGCCTTGCTTAAGGCAAGCAGGCGGCAGGCATGTGTGGTGAATAATTCAGGTCAGTTTTTATATGCAGGATTGGCCGTCGCTTCCAGGGGGGTACGATGTCGGTTCCGTTTCCCAATAAAGCAATTTTTTCATCTTGACTTCGAGAGATAAATTCGTTATATTTTTAAGCTTTTATGGAAATCGCTTGGGATGTTTTGATGGAGGACCGGATTTCGGATGTATGCTGTTGTTGAAATAGGGGGGATGCAGTCGAAGGTATCGGAGACCGACATTCTGCGTGTTCCCAAGATCGATGAGGAACCGAATGCTTCGATTGTGTTGGATCGATTACTGCTCATCGTAGATAAAGAGAATATCAATGTTGGCAATCCTTTCGTTCCGAACGCAAGGATTTCTGCAACTGTTTTATCACATGGGCAAGCGGAAAAAATTAAAGTCTTCAAAAAGAAGCGCAGGAAGAATTATCGTGTTTTAAAGGGACACCGTCAGGAATATACAGAACTGCGCATCGACCAGATCAGT
>JBDRSZ010000231.1:0-7287 GCA_043824415.1 bacterium
CAATCCTCTCCTAAAAAAAGGAGAGGACTTAATTGTGAAATCCGAAAACTACTCTGCGTTGAGTATAATAAATGTGCGCCTCTTTTTATGATCGTTATAGGTGCATTTTTTTGAGCAGCCAGGCCATGTTCTGGCCGAGGATTTTCATCGTATTCAATCCTTCCTCGTCGGACCGGACGTCTCCGATTTTGCTGCCGATACCGAGGTTCCAGTAATCGGAGCCGGGAACGATCATCTGGTTGATGAGAAAGAAATGGTTGATGGTATCGAATGTGTGGAGAGATCCCGCCCGGCGGACTGCCACGACGGCTGCGCCGATCTTGCGCTTGAACATTTGGTCGTTCCCCCTGGCCACGAATCCTGCGCGGTCGATGAGGGCCTTCATTTCGGCGGTCACGTCGGTGAAATAAACCGGAGATCCCAAGAGGATGCCTTCGGCTTTGATCATCTTGGCGATGAAATCGTTCATCTTATCGTCTGTGACGGCGCAGCGCTTGTCTTTGTTTTTCCTGCACTGGTAGCAGGCTCTGCAACCGCGGAACTTCTCTCCGGCCAACTGGATGAGCTCTGTTTCGATTCCTTCTTTATTAAGCTCTTCCAGTACGATGTTGATGAGAATAGCGGTGTTCCCGTCTTTGCGCCCGCTGCCGTTGAATGCGATGACTTTCATGGAGTCTTCTCCTGTTCGGTTTTTACAGCAGGGATTTCTCGACCGCCCTGGCGGAGGGTGAGTCCGGTGACAGTGCCCGTTTCATTCTTGTTGAATGTAATCTGGGCGTCGACGACCTTGTAATAAAACGTCGTCTCTGATCTGGGGAAAATCTCGAATTTGGGCTGACCCGTCGCCTGGGCCATCAATCGGTTGTCCTCTGTCGAAATGATGATGAAGAAACCGGGGGCGAGCGTGTATTTGCCCACGTAGGATTTCAGAACCTCCAGCGGCACGGACACTTCGGGCAACAGCGCAGTCATGTCAGTTCCAAGTTTGGAGAGCTGCTGTTTTGCGTTTTCGTTGCCGGGATTTAAGTCAAGTGATTTTTTGTAATTCGCGATGGCCAACGCAGTATCGCCCTGCTTCATGTAGGCTTCGCCCAGGCTGTCGTACACGTTGTATGCATCAGGATAGGCTTCCGCGTTGAGCTTGAAGACGGCAATCGCGGTTTCGGCGTGGCCCTGTTCGAGGTACTGATACCCGAGCGTGTTGAGTTCGGATTCGACGAAGTTATACTCCGAGGGTTGATTCTGTTTCAGCTCGTGGTATTGCGTGACGGCTGCTTCCACACCCTTCTCCTCAATGATTTGGCGGAGGGTGACTGCGATAGACCGCCGGAGTTTTTGCAATGGTACGGTAGGATCTAAAAGATGGAATCCGATGTCGTCGACGCTTGTGGTGGAATTCGCCAAGACGACGACGCCTCTCTTTTCCTTTGGGTCGAATCCCGCGAAAGATCGGTAGCCGCCCGTCCCTCCGTTGTGCCAGATGATTTCGGAGGCGTCCCCTGTTCGAATGTGCCAACCCAGTCCCACGTGCATTTTAGATGATCCTGTTTCCAACCGAGGCTCGTGCGTTTTTTTCATCGCCGAATACAAGGGCGATTCGGTCAGGCCCATGTTGGCCGAGAGGAAGCGCACCATGTCCCGAGTCGTGGAGCGGATGGCGCCCGCGCCAGCGAACGTGGACAAGTCCCAGTTGGCGACTTCGCCGCCGCTGCTGTGGCCTTTTGCCAGACGATTTTTCATCTCAGGCGTGAGAGTGATGCGGGTGTCCGCGAGATCAAGAACGTCTGCTATCCTTCTTATCAGAAGGTCTTCATACGTCATGCCGTCGACCAGACTCAGAATATGGCCCAGCAGACCGGTGCCGTAGTTGGAGTATTCGTACTGTTCGCCGATGTCTCTTCTTAGTGTGTGATTCGAGAGAAACTCGACCATCTGTTCTACTGAATAGTCCGCATACGGATTGCTGGGATCGGCAGGATTGAAATTGTCGGGCATGTGGGGCAGGCCGGAGGTGTGTGTGGCCAAGTGGAACAGCGTGATGCTCTGATCGTTGCGCTTTGGGACGCGCACGCTTTCCGGCAGGAATTTTTCGATGGGATCTTCCAGTCGGAGCTTGTTGTGTTCCACCATATCGGCGAGGAGTATGGAGGTGAAGACTTTTGTGATGGAGCCGATTTCTAAGACGGAATTCTCGTCGGGTATCTGATCGCTCTTGAGGGACATTCTTCCGAAGCCGCAGTAACGGGGTCCTTCGGCATCGATCATGCCGATTACGACGCCGACGTAGTTGCCGTACTCGACGCGGTCACGTATGGTTTTTTCTACGTCTTCCGGTAGGCCCGTCGTCTGAGCCAAGTGATTTTGCGGATAAATTAGAGCAGATAAGAGAATGAACATTAGAGCTTTTTTGATGATGGGTTTCATTTGCGGTTCTCCATTTTGGATTGCAGTGCCCTGGGCTTTAACTCTATCAGATTTATGGAATCTGGCAGCGGTAACATCGAATGAAATGTTGTAGCATGAATTCCAAAACATATTTCTGCCGTTTAAAATTGATTGTATTAGTAAAAAAGCGAAGGTATAAATACTTTACCCAGGAAAAAAATAATTATTACTTTTTACTCTAAAAACTTGACAAATCTGAAAAGTGTCCTTATGTTTAATAATATAGTTGTGATCATTCTTGCCCAAAATAAGTTTTTATTTTGGACCGGAGTGAGTTGTAATTTAAATTAATTTTGGAGGCTAAAATGAATGCCATTAATCCTATTCAGTTTGTCCCGCTTCCTGAGGGAATTCAGGAAATTATCTAAGCTCCAAGTAATTTGTTTTACAATCTTAGTATCCTTATATATCTTACTTCAGCTCGTCCGACATTTATGTTGAAGTTAGTGAAGGACTAAGTGCTTCAATCCTATTAGTTCGAAATTCTGACTGAGTAGAACGTTTAATTCAAAAATGCTCTAATAAATTCATTCCCCTCCAGCGTGCCGTAATACCTCTTTTCCACGCTGATCTCGTCGTATTCTTTCACATCGTCCGGCTCCTCGCCCGGCTTGTAGATGATGAACGGCACGGGATCGCGGACGTGGGTGCGTACTTCGCAGGGTGTGGGATGGTCGGGGAGGAGGGCAATGGCAACGGGTTCGTCCATCTTGGCCGTCTCTTTCATGATGGTTTTTACGACGCGGCTGTCCAGGTCCTCGATGGTCTTGATCTTCAGTTCGACGTTGCCCTCGTGGCCGGCTTCGTCGGGCGCCTCGACGTGGAGGTAGACGAGGTCGACTTCCTTGAGTGCATCGACAGTGGCTTTTTCCTCGTAGTTCGTATCGTGCAACCCTGTTGCCCCTTCCACGTGGATGATCTTCATTCCTGCGTACACACCGATCCAGCGGTCGAAGTTGACGGCAGTAATCGCATCATCCGTGATTTCGAAGAATTTCCGCAATGTTTTCATCTTCGACTTCTAATCCTGTGTCCAGAGCCAGATGGGGCTGGCCGCATCTTTTCCCTAGCCAATCCACCGGCGGTTCAAAGGATGGACGTCCAGGATACGATCACTGTTCCGGATGTATTTCGGACTGTTGGATATGTTTGCTGTTATTTTGTCCATTTGTCCGATGTTTCACAAACTGTGAAGCCCGCGAAAAATGGATCTCGGACAAGAGACGCGGGTTAATTAACAAATCCTGTCAAACGTATTGCTTGATCATATCATTGAATTTCTCAACTTCCCCTTTCTTCATGTGGTAGCAGTATTCGTCGGTCGGGAAGGCACCCGCCTTCACATCCTTAATGTATTCCATCAGGGCGTTGGTGACCACCTCAGCCACGTTGGCGTATTTCTTGACGAATTTGGGGGTGAATGCCTGGAACTGACCGATCATGTCGGCAACGATCAACAGCTGACCGTCACAATCCGGTCCCGCCCCGATGCTCAACACCGGGATCGTTAGTTTCTTTGCGATAAAGCCGGAGACTTCCGGTGGGACTGCCTCCAGCAGCAGAAGGTGTGCACCGGCCTCCTCGATAGCCAGTGCATCGTCGATCAGGAGTTTGGCCGATTCGACTGTGCGGCCCTGGGCCTTGTGGCCGCCGAGTTGGCCCGAGCTTTGAGGTGTGAGTCCGATGTGGCCGCTGACGACGATTCCCGCGTCGAGAATGGCCTTGATACGGCTGATTACGCGCTTGCCCCCTTCCAGCTTGATAGCGTCGACTCCGGCTTCCTTGAGAAATCGGCCCGCATTTCGGACAGCCTCCTCGTCGCTCACCTGGTAGCTCAGGAACGGCATATCGCCCATGACGAAGGTGTTGGGTGCGCCACGCCGCACGGCCTCACTGTGGACGATGCACTGATTCATCGTCACGGGCACAGTGCCCGAGTAACCGTAAACGCACATTCCCAGGGAGTCGCCGACCAAGATCATGTCTATCCCAGCCGCTTCGGCAAACTGCGCGGTGGGATAGTCATACGATGTGATCCAGGAGATCTTCTCCCCTTTTTCCTTCATCGTGTAAAGATCCAGAATCGACAGCTTTTTACGTTTTTCCTCCATCTCGCGTTTCTCCTTTTTTACGTATGTATTGGATTAAAACTCCGAAAAGTCTGGATTCATCACTCAAATCCCCATGCTCATTCCCCTTTTTTGTGCTTGCTACTTCCCGTTGAGAGCACTTACAACCCTACGAGAACGCACTGCCCACCGTAACTCAATCGCTTGAGCATCGCGATTCATTCCTCTTGGGAGTATTGTTACATTTTACTTTAATTCTTTCAAGATCGCCGTCGTATGAGTTCCTTGATGAACTGATCCCCTGCCAATGTACCGTAGTATCCTTTTTCTACACTGACTTCATTGTATGTTTTCACTTCGTCAGGCTTGTCTCCGGGTCGGCAGATGATGAACGGTACAGGGTCATGCGTGTGGGTGCGTACTTCGCAGGGTGTGGGATGGTCGGGGAGGAGGGCAATGGCGACGGGTTCGTCCATCTTGGCCGCTTCTTCCATAATAAATTTCACGACGCGGCTGTCCAGGTCCTCGATGGTCTTGATCTTCAATTCGACGTTGCCCTCGTGGCCGGCTTCATCGGGGGCTTCGACGTGGAGGTAGACGAGGTCGACTTCCTTCAGAGCGTCAATAGCAGCTTTGGCCTTGCCTTCGTAATTCGTGTCGTACAGACCCGTCGCTCCCTCTACGTGGATGGATTTCATCCCGGCGTACACACCAATGCCGTGGATGAGGTCGACTGCGGAGATGACGGCTCCGGTGATTCCGTACAGCTCCTGGAGCGTTTTCATCTCCGGCTTGTAGCCTGCTGCCCAGGGCCAGACGGCGTTGCCAGAATCCTTACTCATGCTGATACGTTTTTGATTGATTGGATGATCCTTTAAAACGCCCATCGATTTGAGGATGAGGCTGTTGAGCAGGTCGGCTGTGGATTTGCCTTTCTGGCTCGTAGATTTCACGAGGACTTCCCGGAACGGCGTGCCCGGAACGTCGTGGGGGGGCGTGCATTGGATATCATTGAGGCCATTCTTGACAACCAGTACGTGCCTGTAGCTGACGCCGGGATACCATCGGACAGAATCGGACCCTAATCTCTCGTTGAGCGTTTGGATGAGCTGCTTGGATTCCTCGGAGGTGATGTGGCCGGCGGAGTGGTTCTTGATCATCCCGTCTTCGATACAGATGATGTTGCACCGCATGGTGAGATCGGAGGGATCGAGCTTAACGCCCATGCTGGCGGCTTCGAGGACGCCGCGGCCCTGGTAGACCTTGCGGACGTCGTAGCCGAGGACAGCGAGGTTGGCGACTTCGCTGCCCGGAGGCATGTCATCGGGAATGGTGATGAGCTTGCCAGTCTGGCCTTTGGCGCAGAGCAGATCGATGTTTGGTTTCCTGGCGACCATCAGGGGTGTCTTGCCGTCGAGTTTCGGGATGGGGTAGTCGGACATGCCGTCGCCAAGGACGATGACATACTTCATTATTGCTCCTGATCCGTTTGAGAATGGGCAATGCCCAATGATAAAGCTCAAATGACAAAGGAAATCTCAATATCAAAATCCAAATGATGAATGTCAGCCGCAGTTCTTTTTAACATTGGAATTTGGATTTACCGACTAATATCGGTCTATTAGATATTTTTTAAAATCCTCATAATCGTTATTCAGATGGTCGTACGATTCTTCCTTCTCCTCGATGCCCGCGAGGCTTGGTGGCAGCGTGGGATCGAACGATAGGAGCTCCCTGATTTTTTCGGGAAACTTGGCGGGGTGTGCCGTCTCGAGCGAGATACAGAGTACGTCGGGTTTGGCGTCCGCTTTGTTCTCTTTGAGGTAGCGCTGGAGTCCCGCCCATCCGACGGCCCCGTGGGGTTCGAGGAGGAGGTTGTATTTTCTGTATGCATCCTGAATCGTCGTTTCCGTCTCGGCGTCGGTGATGCTTATGGAATACATATCGTGCCGCATCCAAGAAAAGTCCGGTTTTTTGTGGATTCCGCCCTGCTCGTCCATCATGCCGTCGTAGAGGGCGACGACTCTGGACAGGTTGCTCGGATGGCCGACGTTCATGGCGCTTGAGATGCAGTTTCGGGATGGGACGATTTTCTCGTACGTTCCGGTAGCCATGAATTTGGGAAACTCGTCATTCTCGTTTGTGGCGATGACGAACCGCTTCACGGGAAGACCCATCCGCATGGCCATCAGGCCCCCCATCATGTCGCCGAAATTCCCCGACGGGACAGAGAAAACGGCGGTGTCGTCCTTGTCGCCGGATCTCAACTTGGCGAAGGCATAAAAATAATAAATCGTCTGGGGCAACAACCTTCCGATGTTGATGGAGTTGGCAGAAGACAGATTCAAGCGATCGAGTTCGGGGTCGGCGAAGGCCTGCTTGACCAGCGTCTGGCAGTCGTCGAATTTGGCGTCGAGCGCGATGATCCGGACGTTCCTGCCGAGCGTCGTCATCTGTTTGCGCTGACGGGCCGTGACCTCTTTCTCCGGGAACAGGACGACGACCCGGATGTTGTCCAGCCCGTAGAACGCGTTGGCGATGGCGCTGCCCGTGTCGCCGGACGTGGCTGTGAGGATGAGGAGGTTTCGGTTCTCCTGGTTCAGGTAATGCTGCATGAGGCGGCCCATCATCCGGGCGGCGAAATCCTTGAAGGACGCAGTCGGCCCCTGGTCGAGCCGCATGACGTATTTTTTATCGTAACCATTTTCGAGCGGGACTGGATAGTTGTAAGCGTCTTTCACGAGTTGCAGGAGAGCATCGTCGGGTATCTGGC
>JBDRSZ010000232.1:0-4481 GCA_043824415.1 bacterium
TTTAGTTAGTGCAGTTTTCCTGGGGAATTACCTTAATTTATCAATCAACGAAAGATAACCTTCAGGAGGCCGTCATGCTAATTAAAAGACATCCCCTTTTCATCGTCTTCGTTATTTTCTTCCTCATCCCCTTTTACGGCGCGCAATCACAGGAAAAGAAATCCCAGACGTTAAAACCCATCGAACTCCAAGATATTCTCGAATGGAAAAACATCCGAACAACGGCCCTCTCGAATGACGGAAAATGGTTTGCCTATACTCTCAGTCCGAATGAAGGGGACAGCGAAATCATCATTAGGGAAATTGCAGAAGAGAAGGAATACCGATTCCCCGCGGGAGAGACTTCCAGAGGAGAGATCTCTTTCTCAGAAGATTCGAAATGGCTGGCCTTCGCCGCTTTCCCGGATCAAAAGGAAGCGAAAAAATTGAAAACGCAGAAGAAAACGCTGTACAACAAAATGGGATTGGTGAACTTATCCGGCGGCAAAAAAACCGAATTCGATAAAGTGAAGAGATTCGCCTTTTCCGGGGAAAATCCTGCATGGATCGCCATGCAAAAATATCCGCCCGAAAGTCAGGAAAAAGAAAAGGAAAAGTGGGAAGGGTCCGATGTCATACTCCACGAACTGTCATCCTCCAAAGAGTTCAACATCGGCAACGTCTCAGAGTTCGAATTCAACAAAAACGGCCGATGGCTGGCCTGGATCATCGATGCCCAGGAGAAAACAGGAAACGGCATCCAGCTCCGAGACATGGAAACCGGAATTATCTATTCTATTGAAAATGACACGTCGCAATACAAAAGATTGACTTGGACTGAGGAAGGTGACGGCCTTGCCGTTCTGAAAGGAAAATCAGATGCCGATTACGAAGACAAGCTGCACTCCGTCGTCGGCTTCACCCAGTTCTCGAACCGAGGGCCGCAAAAAATCGTATACGACCCCGCGGAGGATAAAACATTCTCCGAGTCGATGACCATCAGCCCCGACTACAATCCCCGGTGGACGGAAGATCTGTCGGCCATCCTGTTCGGTATTCACGAAGTCAAGATGAAAGAGGAAGCCAAAGAGAAGAAGGAAAAAGAAGCCGCGGCAAAGGATTCGACAAAGGCTTCTGAAGACAAAAAACCAAAGAAAAAAGAAGATTCCGATGAGGATCTGCCAGGACTCGTCATCTGGCACTGGCTGGATAAACGGCTGCAGTCCATGCAGCAGGTTCAAGAAAAGCGGGACAAGGAATTCAGCTACCTCTCCATTTACAGAGTGAAAGAAAATAAATTCATCCGTCTCGCCGACGACGAATTGGAACGTGTCGTGCCCGCTCCCAAAGAGAGATGGGCCATGGGCTACGACGACAGCGAATACCGTTTAACAGGAAACCTGGATGGACAGCGCTATCAAGATGTTTACATCCTTGACCTGAAAACTGGGAACCGCAAACTCGCCCTAAAAAAATGCAGATGGTCGTTCGACGCCTCACCGGATGGTAGCCACTTCCTGTTTTACGAAGACGGTCACTACTACACATACGACATGGCGACGGACAAAGTCTACAACATCACCGAAAAAGTCCCTACCTCCTTTATTGATAAAGAAGACGACCACAATGTCGTCAATCCTCCCATCCGACCCGTCGGCTGGGTGAAAGATGGTGTATCCGTACTCTTGTACGACAACTGGGATGTCTGGAACGTCCCTGTGCACGGTGGCCGAGGCGTCAACCTGACGGTCAACGGCAAAACCGATGCAATTCGGTACGGACGACGTTTTCGGCTCGACCCGAAGGAGAAAGGAATCGACCTCTCAAAACCGGTCTATTTCTCAGCCTTTGGCGAGTGGACGAAAAAGAGCGGCATCGTCCGGCTGGATAAGGGAAAGCCGCCGGTCAAAACGCTCCTCTGGGACGATGCGGGTTTCTCACGACTCCTGAAAGCGAAAAATACGGATGCCTATTTATACACGAAAGAAACCTATAAGGACTATCCGGACTATTACGTCTCCAACACCTCTCTCGCAAACGGCCGAAAGATCACAGGCGCGAATCCCCAGCAAAAAGATTTTCTCTGGTCCGACGGCGTCCGACTCGTCGATTACTCCAGCGACAAGGGAGACAAACTCCAGGCAGCCCTCTTCCTTCCGGCAAACTATGAAGAGGGGACAAGCTACCCGACTATCGTCTATATCTATGAAAAGCTCTCCCAGGGACTGCATCGGTATAACACGCCCAGCGCCCGAGGATTCAACAAATCTGTCTACACGAGCGGAGGGTATGCCGTCCTCATGCCCGACATCACTTATAAAATCAACGACCCTGGCATGTCAGCAGTCTGGTGCGTTCTTCCGGCAATCGAAGCCGCTGCACGGACCGGAATCGTCGACCGAAATCGCGTCGGAATCCACGGCCATTCATGGGGAGGATATCAGACAGCGTTCCTCATCACCCAGACCGACCTCTTTAAAGCGGCCGTGACCGGAGCGCCCCTCACGAACATGATCAGCATGTACAGCTCCATCTACTGGAATAGCGGGTCGGCCAACCAGCCCATTTTCGAATCCAGCCAGGGACGCTTCACCGGCGGGTACTGGGAAAACATCAAAGCGTACACCCGAAATTCCCCCGTCTACTACGCTGAAAACGTGACGACGCCCCTCATCCTCCTGCACAACGACAAAGACGGCGCAGTCGACTGGAATCAGGGGATCGAGTACTTCAACACTCTGAGACGCCTGAAAAAATCCGTCGTCATGCTCCAGTACAAAGGCGAGAACCACGGTCTCGCCAAGCCGGAAAACCAAAAAGATTATACGATCCGAATGCGGGAATTCTTCGATCACCATCTCCTCGGAAAACCGGCTCCAAAATGGCTCAAAGAGGGAATCCCCCATCTGAAGCTGGAAGAGCATCTTAAAGAACGCGTGAAGGAAATCACAAAAACAGAGCCTAAAAAGGAGACGGAAGAAAAGAAAGGCGAGAAGGAATAGAAGAATCGTAACGGAATTGGGATCGGATCCGGTGGAGTCATGTCCTGGACATCGAAACAGAGACTGTTAGCGGCACTGAGAATGGAAATCCCGGATCGGCTTCCGGTGACGACGCATCATGTGATGCCCTTTTTCCTGCGGAACGCGATGAACGGTATGTCTGTCGATGAATTTTTTGATGATTTTGGAATGGATCCTATTCGTTGGATCGTGGCCCATAAGCCCGACGAGAGCAGAGGTGATTACATCGATCCGAAACAGGGCCGGCGCGAATTCCTTCAGCCGCCCCGTATCAGCGCAGCAGGCTGGCGAATTGAAACAGTACGGCTTCCGCACCCGGATTATAAAACCGTTCACTATACAATCGTCACTCCCGAAAAAACCCTGTCCATGACGCTGCAGAGCGACGATCACACAACCTGGGTCACAGAACGGTTGATCAAGGAAAAATCGGATGTCGAAACATTCGCAAAGTACGCACCCATTCCCCTCTGCGATGTGGAAGAAGTAAACCGTCAGGTCACAGCGCAAGGTGAAAAAGGCCTCATCCGCGGAACGGTGCCCGGCTTTGACATCTACGGCCAGCCGGGCTGCTGGCAGGATGCGGCAGTCCTGTTCGGTATTGAAAGACTCATCCTCGAAACATACGACGACCCGGAATGGGTGCATACATTCCTTGCCATCCTTCGGGATAGGAAAAAAATTTTTATCCGGTCCATGAAAGGAGCCAAATTCGATCTCGTCGAGCTCGGCGGCGGAGACGCATCCTCCACCGTTATCTCACCGAAGATCTTCGATGAATTCGTCGCTCTCTACGACGCCGACCTCATCGAAGCGGCCCATCAAGCCGGACAGAAAATCGTATACCATACTTGCGGAGGGATGATGCCTCTCCTGGAGTCCCTCGCGGACATGAACCCGGATGCCGTGGAGACGTTCACGCCGCTGGCCTTGGGAGGTGATACAAACCTGAAAGAAGCGAAGCGAAGCGTCGCATCGGCGACCGCGTCTGCATGATCGGCGGCTTCGATCAGTTTCATAACTTCTCCAATTGTCCGCCCGAACAGACGCGTAAGGCCGTTCGTCAGTGCTTCGAAGAAGCCGGCGAAAACGGCGGCTTCATCCTGGCGCCATCGGACCATTTCTTCGAAGCGGACATCGAATGTCTCCACGCATTCGCCGACGAAGCCAGAATATGTGTGTACGCATCACCAACACCTCAAATCAATCAACTGGATAAGAGGAACAATTAGGATGAAATGAGTAACTGTCCCCACGAAACATCCATCAAAACAGGCCGGGATGAATTCGACACACTCTTCCCGAGGGTAAAATCCTTCCTCGAAAAAGACGCCATCTACATAGTCATCGACGGTAAAAAAATTCGCGGGTACCGTTCACCCGACACAAAATCCGTCTGGATACGGGATCACAGCGAAATGCTCCTGGCCGTGAAATATTTCGAGAAGGACTTGAAAAGCGCTATCGATCATTTCGCCG
>JBDRSZ010000233.1:0-10141 GCA_043824415.1 bacterium
ATAATGTGTCAAATAAAATACAAATAGAACTTCGTCAATGAATTTTTTTAATATTTGGCATTTGTGCTTTATTGGGATTTTGGCATTTGGAATTTTAAAAAGCATTGTTCATTTCAGTTTTTACAACATTTTATTTATAAAATCTTTGTGTTCTTTGTGTCCTTTGTGGTTAACTCCATTTTTACAATATAGGCGCGACCAATAGGATCTCGCCGCGCCCTATCTACCGACATTCCATGAGTGATTCAATGATTCTTTCCCGCCGCGCAATCTTCGACGAAGCCTTTTTCAAACCCGGCTTCTTTTGCTCCAAGCGAATTCCGTGGATGAACCGTCGTGGCCTTAGGATGAGACGTTTCCTCACCCTGGGTACGGTCATGCTCGCGGCCATCATGAAGAGAATTTTCTCCCGCCCTTTCATTTCTAAAGCGGCATCGATAGCCAGTTGGAGTGTCCTGAACGGCATGATGAAAATCGATCGCATCCGTGCAGGATCGATACTCGTCACGGCCCATATCTGGGCCCAGCGGGCGATCTCGGCGATTTTGGCCGCTTTATGGTAGCCCAGCACATACTTCTTCTCGATCATATCCAGCGCGTTCTGGGGGTAGCCGGCGCTGGCTAAAAGCCTCGCAAACGTATCGTGTCCGACGCCGCTGCGGCACCTCGCCACGAGAATGAGAATTCCATTTGGATTCAAAGCCAGCTTGGCGTTGTCCAGGGCCTTCTGGGACTGGTACAGATCGACGTCCATCGGATGGGGTGCAACGGCCACGACGATGTCCGCCTTCTCCTTGATCTCCACCGAAAACACCTCGTTCGATTTTTCGATGGCCTCCTTCAAAGATTCCGTAATGTCCCCGGCCGTGGCTGCGTAGATTCGGTCTTCCCGGTCCAGTACCGTCATGACGGCAAAAATCTCTTTCTCCTTGAACTTCTGGATCGCATCCTCCATGTCCTCGTGCACAGGATTCCCTTCCAAAGCCAGTGTCTCCGCGCTCATCTTCAGCGCGAGCTTGTGGTTCTGTTCGATCGTCTTGTACGAAGCGATTCCTGGAAGCAGGGCTTTTCTGCCGCCCGTGAATCCTGCAAAATAGTGGGGCTCCACGGAACCGATGATGAGTATTTTCTCAGCTTCGACCGCTTTCTTGTTGATCCGCATTTCCGTGCCGTTCTTCGAGACGCCGATCAATATCATGTCCTCATCCTGCTTGGCATCGTGGACGAAAATGCGGTCTCGATACGCTTCGAGATGCTTACCGAAGATTTGCCGGAACTCCTCCTCCGTGGGCGCGCGATGGATGCCCGTGGCCACGATAAACTTGAAATTCTTGCCTTGAATCTTATGATGGATCATATCCAGGACCTTGGCCGTGGGCGTCGGTCGCGTACCGTCGTTGACGATGATAAGAATGTCTTTTGCATTCTTCAAGAACGCATCGAAGGACCCGCAGCCGATAGGATTCTCCAAAGCGCTCATCAAGGTTTCGACCTCGTCCGTGACTTCGACTTCGTTGGGATAGATCATCTCACCGACGTTCTCGTAGTCGACGGACACTTCGATGCTTTCCTTGCCGTATGGAATCTGAATCTTCATATGCGTGTTCCCCTCATTAAGACAAAAACGACACGTTGACTATTCCGCCGTCATGATGGCTTCCGTGAAATCCTCGGATTCCACCTTGGGCGTCTCGATGCGATGCCTTTCGTAAAACGCCTCGATCGTACTCTGAATACCATCCTCTTCCCGTTCCGCATTCGCCAGTTCCTTCTCCATCGCGTCGAGTCCGGATTTCGGGAAGAACTGGAAATCGCCCGAGAGAGTGATGCCTCCGATGCGATTTTCTTTCACTTCCTGCATCGTCCGAATGAGCCCGCCCGTAGCCTTGTAGGTACTGTATAAGATCTCGATCCCCTCCTTGATCTTCACACCCTTGGGGATCCGTGGCGTCTTCTTGAACAGGAATGCCTCGGACGTGAACCAGCGTTCGAGTTCACTCATTTTTTCAATGGCGTCGAAGGGCAGCCTGGCGGGCTCCAATCTTCCCACGAGACCTTCGAATTTTGAGATGAGTACCTTGACGACGGATGCACGGTCGGGAATACTGCCCAGTTCCCGCTTCATCGTCGTCAGGTTCTCCTCCATCGATTTGTAAATTTTATCACGGAATTTCTCGTCGGGTACTCTAAGAATCCTTGACATTGATGCGTAATCGAAATCTAACAGGATGCCGCCCACGAACACCATCGAATCTCCGATGTCCCCGCCTCCCTCGCCCGCGATCTTCTTGCCCTCTTTCGTCACAATGTCGTTAGCAGCCCTGAATACCGCATCGATGCCGAATTCCCTGTACGTCTCGCACGGAGGCTGCGACAGAAATTCGAAAATCGCTCCGACTCCCTTGGGAAATTTGGGATTGTTCTTGTTCCAGATGATCTGGTAGAAAATTTGATTCCCGTCCAAGTAGGTCGCCCCGCCGCCCACTTCGCGGCGCATCACAGGGACACCCGCCTTCCGGCAGTAAGCCAGGTCGATCTCCTTCTCCGCATCCTGGAAGTAACCGACAGAGGCTAAAGGCGCCTGAGGCGAGACAATGACCAGTCCCTCGAAGCCCATCCTCGCCAGGGCATGGAAAACGAGCATCGACTCCTGCCCCGGAAGCTTGCCCAGATCCAATACCTGCATAGTGATTTCCTTATAGAACTTTTTGCATATCTAAGAATTTTAACAAACTTTCCCATCGAGAAGGCGATTTTCAAAAATGAACAATCGATTCCTCTCCCTTGATAGTGACTGTTGAAAAACCCAGTCAATCCTTCAGCCTGAGCGAAGTCGAAGGCTCCAAGTTATTGATATTACAATCATGCTTCGACTCCGCTCAGCATGAAGAGCACTTTAAAAACCGTTTTTCAACAGTCACCCAAGGGAAAAATCGGGTGAGCATTTATAATACAGGCAAGACATTTTTGAAAATCGCTCCATCGATCAGCCATGTTTGAAAATTACCAAATTTGAAATCCTTATTTTATCGCCTGCCACACAAGGTCGCCCAAGTTTCGCACAGTAATGCTCTTCCCCTTCTCGCCCGATGAGGCAGCGGCCTTCTTGAGCACCTGCTCGCACGTAGGACAAGGCGTGACGAGCATCTCCGCTCCGGTAGCAATCGCCTGTTTGATTCGGGTCTTTCCGATTTTGTCCGACAATTCCGCATCCGACATCAGGATACCCCCACCACCGCCGCAGCAGTACGACGCCTTCCCGTTCTTCTCCATTTCGATGAGTTCAACGCCGATCTTTTTCAGGATCTCTCTCGGTTCTTTGATGATGTTCAACACGCGGGACATATCGCAGGGATCGTGGTACGTGGCCTTGATCCCCAGCTTGGCTTCGGGAACGCGCTCCAACACTTTTTGCGTGACGTGCTTCACGTCCTTCCCATACTCTTCGTGGAGGAATGCAGCACACGTCGGGCAGAGAGCGATGATTTCCTTCTCTGGGTACAATTCGAGGAATTTCTTTGTCCACGTTTCAAACTCTTTTCGGAATCCCAACGCCATGAAAGGAAACCCGCAGCAGATTTCCTCTTTGACTTTGGGTTTGATGCCGAGCTTCTCCAAAATCCGTATGTACAGCTTCGTCTGATTCGGCCTTGCCAGGTACTGGCAGCCGACGAATAGGGGGACCTCGCCCTCCTGGACGGGAATGAGCATCTCCTTATCCCCAAAAATATTCCCAGTCTTTTTCACGTTTTCCTTCATCGCCTTGTGACTGTCGTACGCATAGCCCGCCTCGACGAGATCGGCCCGAAAAGCCGAGAACATCCCGGGTATATCCACTTTGGCCGAGCAACGGTCCACGCAATCGCGACAGTATGTGCACTGGAAAATTTTATCGGCGATATACTTGGATGGCTCAAGCTCTCCGGTGAGCAGTCCGAAAGCCATAATAGTCTTGCCCCTAGCTGAATCGGCCTCCCATCGGGTTTCCTTGTATACGGGGCAGCCCTCGAAACAATAAGCACACCGGATGCAGATGTTGAGCTCGGACTCCCACTTGTTCAAGTATTTGGTTTCCATTGGTTCTCCTCACGCTCTCGCGTACTTTTTGATCCCTTCTTCAAACAGATCGCCTCCGTGGCAATCGTTAGCGACAATGCAGGGAAAATCTTCTACTTCCAATTTTTGTATCGCTTCTGTACCCAGGTCTTCGTATGCCACAATTTCCACGGATTTGACGCTCTTCGCTATCAACGCAGCGATTCCGCCCGGAGTAACGAAATAGACGCCCTTATACTTTTTCATCGCTTCGATGACTTCTTTTCCCCTGTTGCCCTTGCCGATCATCCCTTTCTGACCGTGGGCAAGCATCAGGGGCGCGAAAGGGTCCATCCGATACGAAGTCGTCGGTCCAGCCGGACCGATGGGATACCCGGGCTTTGCGGGCGCGGGACCGACATAGTAAATCACCGACCCTTTCAGGTCTATGGGAAGGGATTCGCCCTTTTTCAAGAGGTCGAACAACCGTTTGTGAGCCGCGTCCCGGCCCGTGTATATAGTCCCCGAGAGCAAGATCTTGTCTCCGATTTTGAGTTTTTTCACATCGCTGTCGGACAGCGGCGTTTTGAGTCGTATTTCCACGGTATCCTCCTCCTATATGACTGCACGCTTATGCCGTGCGACATGGCAATTGAGATTGACAGCTGCGGGCATCGTGGCGATGTGGCAGGGAAACGTCTCCACATGGACTGCCAGTGCCGTCGTCCTCCCGCCCAGCCCCATCGGGCCGATGCCTAAATTGTTGATCCGCTCCATCAGTTCTTTCTCGACCTCTGCGAACTTCGGATCGGGATTCGGAGCGCCCAGCGGCTCCCGCAGGAGGGCCTTCTTCGCCAGCATGGCGCATTTCTCGAACGTCCCGCCGATGCCCACGCCCACGACCACGGGAGGGCAGGGATTCCCGCCCGACCGCTTCACCCGATCCACCACGAAGTCTTTCACGCCTTCGATGCCGTGTGCCGCCGTGAGCATTTTCACTTCGGCCATGTTCTCCGCGCCGCCGCCCTTGGGACAGAAAGTGATCGTCATCCTGTTACCTGGAACGATGTCCGTGTACACGATACACGGCGTGTTGTCCTTCGTGTTGATTCTCGAAATGACGGGATCGTCCACGATGGATTTTCTCAGATACCCCTCCTTGTAGCCCCGTCGCGTTCCCTCGTTGAAGGCTTCCAAATAATCGCCTCCGGTGATCTTCACGGTCTGTCCGAGCTCGACGAAGAAGACGGCAAAACCCGTATCCTGACAAATAGCGAGTTTTTCTTCTCTGGCGATTCGGTTGTTCTCGATGATCTGTTCGAGGATGGCGACGGCCGTGGGAGATTCTTCCTTCTCTTTCGCTTTTTTGATGGCGTCGAGGACGTCCTCGCCGAGGTTGTAATTCGCATCCATGCACAGGTCAGCGACGACATCAACTATCTTTTTAACGTGAATTTTTCGCATCGTTACCTCCTCGCCCAATACCTGAGCGGAGTGGCTGTCACCCAATCGTCCGGCGCGTCCTGCATCTTGTGAGGATTCAGGATGTTGTTCGGATCGAATGCTTTTTTCACAGCTCTCAACAAAGCCAATGAGTCGGTTTTTTCCTTTTTCCACGCGGGCGCTTTGGATAGCGCGATGCCGTGCTCTGCGGAGGTTGTCCCGCCTACGGATCGGACGTATTCGTACACTTCCTCTATCGCTTTCTGCGCGCCTTTCCACTGACTCTTCTTCGTCGGATTCATCAGGATTTTCGTGTGCATGCACCCCGACCCGCAGTGGCCGTAAGCGCTCATGACGACGCCGTGCCGGTCCGCGATCTCGTGTATCTTCATGGCGCATTCCGCCATTTTAGAATAAGGGACGGCCATATCATCCGCAAGGGACGTGCTCGCGTACCCTTCCTGGTACCTCGACAGGGAGGGGAACAGCGCCTTCCTCCCCGCGAAGATGCGTTCCCGCTCTTTCGCATCGAAACTCAGCTCGATACCGAACCCCTTGTCCTTCTCGCAGATTTCCTTCATCCTGGCCACTTCGTAATCGACGGCTTCCTTGACCATCCCGTCTGCTTCGAAAATGAGGATGGCTTCCACGTCGGGCAGTCCCAGATTCTTCGTTTTATTCACAGCAGTGATGGCCACATTATCCATCAGCTCCAACACCGATGGCTGGGTTCCGCTGGCCATGATATGGGCTACGGCATTCCCCGCGTCTTCGAGCTTCTTGAATTTGGCGATTCCCATGCAGCGCACCTTGGGAATGGGGGCCATCTTCAGAGTGGCTTCCACGATGACGCCGAGCGTACCCTCCGACCCGACCATCAACCGGTCCAACTGGTAGCCCGAAGCCTCTACCCTCGTTTTGGCACCCAGCGTCACCAGATCCCCGCTGGCCAGCACGACCTTCATCCCAAGCACCCAGTCTCGGACGGCGCCGTATTTCACGGACCTCGTGCCGCTCGCGTTGTTGGCGATCTCGCCGCCGATCGTGGCGATCGTGCTGGAAGCGGGAGTCGGCGGATAGAAAAATCCGTAGGGCTTGAGGGCGCGGTTGAGGTCGTCGTCGAAGATGCCGGGTTCGACGCGGCAGTAGACGTCCGCAGCGTTGATTTCAAGTACCTTGTCCATCTTCTTCATGTCTAAGACGATGCCCCCGTCGATGGGAACGGAATGGCCGCACATGCCCGAACCCGATCCCCTCGCGATCACGGGAATTTTTTTTACGTTGGCATACCGCACGACGCCCTGAACATGTGCGGTCGTTTCCGGCCGAACAACAGCCCAAGCCGGTGCGGCATGGACAGACGCATCGGAACCGTAGATGTAGAGATCTGCGGGATCGTCTTTCACGTTGTCCTTGCCAACGATGTCCATGAGAATTTTCACGTCCACTTTTTTCATCGTTCGCACCTCGATTTTCATGATTGGTTACGAGAATATAATTTTGAATATAAAGCTCATCAATGAGCCTATTTCTTTTTCTCTGCTTCTTTGATCTTCTGTTTCAGCCAGGATTCGACACCCGTGCCGTGGACAAGCGTCTCCAGCTCTTCCTTCAAGTTCGAAGGTTTCACGACCATGATCCAGCCCTCTCCGTAAGGGTCCTTGTTGATGAGGGAACAATCGTCCTCCAACTTCTCGTTCACCTCGATGATCTCGCCCGAAACGGGGGAAACGAACTTCCCGACCCATTTCGCCGACTGAATCTTCCCGCACGTGTCTCCCTGGGCGATTTCATCGCCTTCGAACGGCAAGTCCACGTACGTCGTTTCCCCCGCCATTTTCTGGTAGAAATCGGTCATCCCTACCCTGACGTTGCCGTCCTCCATCCTGACCCATGTATCCTCCGGGTGGTAGTAGAGATCATCGGGCATGTTGTACCCTTCTATCGTCACCATTGCATTCCTCCTTTTTTAAAAATTGGACTTTGGAAAATTTCATAAAAACCACTTTCTAGTCATTTGGGGAGGGATTACGCCTTTTTGTCAGCCGAGGTTTGAAAAGAGGTGAGCCAATCACAGAAGGGGTGGGCATGACTCCCGAAACTTCGGGAGTCGCGAAGGGGAAATTGGGTGTTGGATGTTCCCTCTTGTTGCCAAGGTGCTCGAAAGAAGAAAACCAGGCCTACAAAAAGGCGGATTCTTTGTGCCACTTTCTTCTAAAGAAAGTGGCTTGCCCTATCTCAATTTCAATGAACAGATTCTTGACAACTTCTTATCCATTTATCATTTTTCATTTTTAACCGGACCGAGTTTTATGATCTCATCAATGTAGTTATTCACTTCTTCCTGGAACCTTCCGCCCTCTCCCGCCGATATCCACTCCAGCTTGAGCCTCCTGGGGTCGATGCCGAACTCCTGAATCATCTTCTTGAGCAGCGGGATTCTCTTTCGAGTCTTGAAATTGCCGCTGATGTAGTGACAGTCTCCCGGATGGCATCCCGCCACCATCACTCCCCATGCCCCTTTCTCGAAAGCCAGCAAGATCGATTCAGAATCGACTCTTCCCGAGCACATTGTTCGGATGACCCGAAAATGGGGTCTGATCTGGAGCCTCGACACCCCCGCGAGATCCGCACCCGCATAAGAGCACCAGTTGCACGTAAAAACGATGATCTTCGGTCTTAACGACTCTTCCATAGGCCTCTACTCCAGCGCCGCAGCCACCATGGCGTGCAGCTGTTCTTGTCTGAATCCAAATTGCTGGGACGCCCCTGTCGGACAGGCGGCCGAGCACGTGCCGCAGCCCTTGCACAGGGCATCCTTGACCTCGCAGACCGTCTTCCCGTCGCGGGTGACGAGTTCCAACGCTTCGTAAGGGCACAGGGTGACGCAGACGCCGCATCCGGCGCACAGGTCCTCATCGACGGAGGCGATGGTCGCACCGCCGATGTATTCGGATTTTGACAGGATCGTCGAAGCCCGGCCCGCAGCGGCTTGCGCCTGTGCGATGGATTCATCGATCGACTTTGGGCCGTGGGCCAAGCCCGCTAAAAAGACACCCTCCGTCGCGAAATCCACGGGGCGGAGCTTCACGTGAGCCTCGAGGAAGAACCGGTCGCTGCCCAAAGGCACCTTCAGGAGCTTCGCCAGCTCCTCATTCCCCGGATCGGGATGGATACCCGTACTCAGGACGAGGAGGTCGGCATCGATGATGAGCTGTTCCTTCAGGATGGGATCGAGGAGAGAAACCTTCAGCACACTCTGCCCGCCCTCGACGGGCTGCACGATGAGCTCCGGCTTTTGATTCTCATCGTACCGGATGAAAGTCACTCCCTTCTCGCGGGCCTTTCGGTACATCATCTCCATCATGCCGTACGTTCGGACGTCGCGGTAGAGAATATGGACATTCGCATCGGGATACCGTTCGAGCAGCCTGAGGGCGTTCTTCACGGCCTGGGCGCAGCAGACGCGGCTGCAGTACGGATGCCCGTCTTCGCGGGACCCCACGCACTGAATCATCACTACGGACCGAATCGGATCGGACGGACCGCGGCAAATGCGCTCTTCGAATTCCTTCTGGGTAATGACCCGGGGATGGCTGCCGTATAAGTATTCGGTCGGTTTGTATTCGTGAGCACCCGTGGCAACGATGACGATCCCGTGCTCAAACTGGAGACCGGAGACTGGGGACTGGAGACTGGTAAATGTTGTCTTGTATTTACCAATAAAGCCCTCCATATTTTCTATATTTGCTGATTTATAGATTTGGATCAGGGGATTACTTTCCACTTTTTTGATGAGTGACTTTACATACTCCTGAACATCGTTCCCCTCGACGTCATAATAGATGTGTCTCGCATGACCGCCCAATTCCTTGTCCTTCTCGACGATGAATACCTCGAATCCCTGCTGGGCCAGACTCAACGCGGCTACCATCCCGGCCACGCCTCCGCCGATGACGAGGCCCTTCTGCGTCACGAGAGTCGGCACGGCCCACAGGGGCTGGATCAACCGGGCCTTGGCAACGGCCATTCTCACGAGGTCTTTGGCTTTGGCCGTGGCCTCCTCAGGTTCTTCCATGTGTATCCACGAACACTGATCCCGGATATTGGCCATCTCGAAGAGATGCGGATTCAAACCGGCTTCCCGAATCGTCTCCTGGAACAGAGACTCATGCGTCCTCGGCGTGCAGCTGGCCACGATAACCCTGTTGAGGTCGTGTTCCTTGATCATCTCTACGATTTTCTTTTGCGTATCCCCCGAACAGGTATACAGATTCTCCTCGACATAGACGACATCCTGAAGGGACCTGGCATACTCTGCAACAGCCGGAACGTTCACATACCCGCCAATGTTGATTCCGCAGTGGCACACGAACACCCCGATTCTGGGCGGCCGGCCTCGGACATCCATCTCGGGCGGGTATTCCTTCTTTGTGGTCATCGTCTCCCGCGCCGGGGCGAGGAGACCCATCGCTTCCCCGGCCGCACCGCTGGCCTGGACGACCGTCTCCGGGATGTCCTTAGGCCCGGAGAAGGCGCCGCAGACGTACACCCCTTCTTTCGTTGTTTCGAGGGGTGAAAATCCGTCGGTCTGACAGAACCCGAACGCGTCGAGCTGAATTCCGAGCCTTTTAGCCAAATCCTCTATACCCGCTTTGGACTC